>JBHHYI010000001.1:0-187538 GCA_046757525.1 bacterium
TGCCTGATTGGTCGCGGGTTCGAGTAAGAGAGGGTTTTGGATTGGCGGGAGTAACTCAGTTGGTAGAGTCACAGCCTTCCAAGCTGTTGGTCGCGGGTTCGAGTCCCGTCTCCCGCTCGAAGTACATTTGGATTTTGAATGTCAACGACCTCGATTCGGTTGTTTCTGCGTACCAGTTGAAGCGTCATCAAGGGAGGGGTTCGAATAACTACCTGATCGACACTGTCGCCCACGTAGCTCAGGCGGTAGAGCGCATCCTTGGTAAGGATGAGGTCACCGGTTCAATCCCGGTCGTGGGCTCTAACAATCGAAACTTGGGTGTCATTTATTGAACTTACTAATTTTGCAAATCTACTATGCGTGTGCTGGTGATTCTTGAGTGTACGGCTTGTAAACAACGGAATTATACGACCACAAAGAACAAGTCCAAACATACAGGACGAGTGGAGTTCAAGAAGTATTGTCCGTTTTGCAACAAGCACGTTCTGCACAAAGAGACGCGGTGAAGCGTTCATTCATGTTGAGCGCAGTCTTAGGTGAGTAGCTCAACTGGTAGAGCACTGGTCTCCAAAACCAGCGGTTGCGGGTTCAAGTCCTGCCTCACCTGCGAAATCAATGCGAATCAAATAATTGGTGAAAGAATTAGATGAAAGTTTTTGAAAAACCAATGAAGTTTTTTACCGACGTCAACGTGGAGATGTCGAAGGTGAGTTGGCCGACTTACGAAGAGCTCAAAGAGTCTACCATAATCGTGATCGTCCTATCGTTGATCTTCACCGTTCTTGTTTTTGGAGCTGATACAATCTTAAACAGACTGATCAAACTGATTTATTAGGGAATTATATTGTCCGAAGATGAAAAAAAATGGTTTGCCATCCATATTCTTTCTGGTCATGAAAAGAAGGTGAAGGCCTACTTAGAGAGCGAGGTGAAAACACTTGGCTTGCAGGATAAGATTTCCCAGGTGTTGATTCCGTCCGAGGAAGTGACCGAAATGAAGGAAGGCAAACGACGGGTCAAGAATAGGGTGTTTTTCCCGGGTTACATGCTTGTTGAAATGGTCATGGATAAAGAGACGCGACATGTGATACTAAACATCCCCGGGGTCACAAATTTTGTCGGCCCCAAGAACAACCCGGAGCCGCTGCATCAAGAAGAGATCGACAGAATTTTGGGTCGTGTTGAGAGCGGCAAGGAGAAAGTGGTCTTGGATGTGCCTTTCCGTTTGGGGGACCCCATTAAAGTTACCGACGGCCCTTTTTCGGAATTTACCGGATTTGTTGAGGAGATCAACAAGGACAAGAAAAAAGTTAAAGTCATGGTGAGCATTTTCGGGAGAGCAACGCCCGTTGAATTGGATTTTATGCAAGTTGAATTAGAAAAATAGCAAATCTTAGAGGTTGAACTGGTATGGCAAAAAAAGTGATCGCGACCATTAAATTGCAAATTCCAGCAGGGAGTGCCAACCCGTCGCCGCCGGTAGGGCCTGCATTGGGCCAGGCCGGCGTAAACATAATGGAATTCTGTAAAGCGTTTAACGCCCGCACTCATGACAAGCAGGGGTTGATCATTCCTGCCGTGATTACAGTTTACGCGGATCGTACCTTTACATTTATAACGAAGTCGCCGCCTGCCCCCGTGCTCTTGAAAAAGGCGGCCGGGCTCGAGAAGGGCTCCGGTGAGCCCAACAGAAATAAGGTGGGAAAGGTAAACCGGGACCAATTGAAGGAAATTGCAGAACTGAAGATGGAAGACTTAAACGCTAACGATATCGATGCGGCCATCAACATGATCGCAGGTACAGCCCGCAGCATGGGAATTGTCGTCGAATAACGCAGGGGCATTGTCATGAAAAAAATGAGCAAAAGATACAAAGAGGTACGGGAAAGGGTGGAAAGCGGCAGAGACTATTCCATTGATGATGCCATAAAGCTGATCAAGGAAACAGCCAAGGCAAAATTCGATGAGTCGGTGGAGGTTTCGGTGAACCTTGGTGTTGATCCCAGGCATGCCGATCAACTGGTGCGAGGTACGGTGTCGCTGCCTCACGGTACTGGCAAGGATGTGAAGGTGTTGGTGTTGACCAAGGGCGACAAGGAAAAAGAGGCCGAAGAGGCGGGGGCCGACTTTGTTGGATTTGATGAATACATCAACAAGATTAACCAGGGCTGGTTTGGGTTTGATGTTGTGGTGGCAACGCCCAATGTCATGTCTGAGGTGGGCAAGCTTGGCCGGGTCCTGGGCCCACGTGGTTTGATGCCGAACCCAAAGAGTGGCACGGTCACCATGGAGGTAGACAAAGCCGTCAAAGAGCTAAAAGCCGGGAAGATTGAATTCAGGGTGGACAAATATGGCATCCTGCACCTAGCTATCGGTAAGTCTTCATTCGAAGATCAGCAGATTCGCGACAACTTGTTGGCCTTTTTAGATACGGTGGTCAGGTTGAAGCCAGCCTCCTCAAAGGGTCAATATATCCGCAAAGTGACCCTGGCCAACACCATGGGGCCAGGAATCACCGTGGACCGTAACGCGTTAATTGAAGCAGTGAGATAACTGGTTAATCATAGACAAAGATAGAAAGACGGGGTAGAGGTATGGCAAGGCCGGAAAAAGTCGCTGTGGTTGAAGAGGTCGCCAGTAAAATCAAAGATGCAAAGAGCGTTTTCTTAACCGACTTCACGGGTTTAAACGTCGAGGAGATCAACAAATTGCGCCGGTCGTTCAGGGCGGCCTCGGTGGAATACCGCGTCGTCAAGAATACTCTGGCCAGGCTCTCCTGTAAAGCTGCAGGTCATGAGGAGTTGGTGGAGTATTTGGAGGGCCCCACAGCCCTGGCTTTTGGGGAATCGGATCCGGTTACGCCGGCTAAAGTCATTACCGAATTTGCCAGAAAAACAGACAAACCTAAGATTAAAGCTTGTTTGTTTGAAGGGGTTCTGGTCGGCACCGACAGGATGGGTGAGATTGCGTCTTTGCCTTCAAAGAACGAATTGATTGCCAAACTGTTGGGCACCATGAATGCCCCTCTCACCGGACTGGCCGTTTCACTCAGCGGCATTTTGAGAAATTTGGCTTACGCACTCCAAGCCGTCAAGAAACAGAAAGAGAATTCTAAATAGTCAAAAAGTTATTAAGCACTTGATTTCTGGAGGTCAATATGGCTGAAGCTAATGAAGCAGTCGTTGAAAAAGAAAAAACTACCAAGAAGCCCACGAAAAAAGCGAAAAAGGCTGGGAACGGTAGTGTTGATGCCTTGTTGGAAACCATAGAAAATATGACGGTTTTAGAACTTTCCAACCTGGTTAAAGCGATCGAAGATCGATTTGGCGTCTCGGCACAGGCTCCGGTGGTTGCGGCAGTAGGTGGGGTAGCTGCTCCTGGTGCTTCCCCCGAAGCAGCAGAAGAGGAAAAGTCAGAATTTGACGTTGTGCTGACTGCCGTTGGCGACAAGAAGATTCAGGTCATTAAAGTGGTTCGTTCGGTCACCAGTTTGGGTCTGAAGGAAGCCAAGGATCTGGTTGATGGCGCGCCGAATGCGGTTAAGGAGGGCGTCTCGAAAGAAGAGGCGGAGGATTTGAAGAAAAAACTCGAGGAAGTGGGGGCTTCCGTAGAAATCAAATAAGTTTCTTCGATTTTCCTGCCAATTAATTAAGGTGAGGCATTGCATGTCTACTAAAAAGATTAGGAAATCTTTTTCAAAACTTTCGCAAGTCATTGATCTGCCGGATTTGTTGGATATTCAATTGAAATCCTTCAAGGAATTCATGCAGGATGATCTGCCGCCCGACAAAAGAGCGAATAAGGGGCTTCAGGCTGTATTTAATACCATATTCCCCATTGTAGACAGTCGCGAAAACTTTATTCTGGAATTTGTGGATTATTACATCGAAAAGCCCAAATATTCAGTGGATGAATGTCAAGAGCGGGGCGTAACCTATGCTGTGCCATTAAAGGCAAAGTTGAGGCTTTCAATAAGGGATGAGTATAGCGAAAGTAAGGATTATTTAGACACGATTGAACAGGTCGTCTATTTGGGCAACATCCCCTATATGACACACCGGGGTACCTTCATTATCAACGGTGCCGAAAGAATTGTGGTGAGTCAATTGCACCGTTCCCCCGGCGTCTTTTTCGATGAGCTAACCCACCCCAACGGGCAAAAATTGTATTCGGCCAGAATCATACCGCTTCGGGGCTCCTGGGTGGAATTCACCACCGATATCAACGACGTCATGTACGTGTATATCGATCGGCGCAAAAAATTCCCCGTCACCACCTTGCTCAGAGCTCTGGGTTATTCAAGCGATGGCGAATTGTTAAATCTTTTCAACTTGGTCGATGAGGTTCAAGTCAAAAGCAAGAAGGTTAAAGATTATATCGGCAGAATCTCGATTGCGGACGTCATCAACAAGGAAACCGGGGAGCTGTTATTGGAGAAGGACGCCGAGTTGACCGAAGAAGCGCTGGAGAACATCAAGCAAAGCGATATCGACTCTCTTAAGTTCTTGAAACCTGACGGTTATTTGGGGCCTGAAGTCATCAGTAACACGCTTAAGAAGGACGCCTCCAAATCAGAGGCCGATGCGCTGGAGGCCATCTATCGCCTTCTCAGGTCGGGCGATGCGCCTGACTTAGATACGGCACGCAGTTTAATCGACCGCATGTTTTTCAATCCCAAGCGGTACGATTTAGGGGAGGTAGGGCGCTACCGCGTGAACAAAAAGCTCGGTCTCAATATTGACCTGGCAACAACCGTTCTGACCCGCGAAGATATTACTTCCATTATTAAGTATTTGCTTGAACTGCGCGCCGGGCGCAGAGGTTCGGACGATATTGACCACCTTGGCAACCGACGGATTAGAACGGTTGGCGAGCAACTTTCGGCGCAAATGAGTTTGGGATTGTCGAGAATGGCCCGCACCATAAAAGAGCGCATGAACTTGCGCGATAGTGAAAACCTCACGCCGCAAGATCTGGTCAATGCTCGAACGATTTTTTCCGTGATCAACACCTTTTTCGGCACCAGCCAACTGTCGCAGTTTATGGATCAAACAAATCCTCTGGCCGAATTGACACACAAGCGCAGGTTGTCTGCCCTGGGACCGGGCGGCTTGACACGTGAAAGAGCTGGCTTTGAGGTCAGAGACGTGCACTACACCCATTATGGCCGCCTTTGTCCTATCGAAACGCCTGAAGGACCCAACATTGGTTTGATTTCCTCGTTGACAACGTTTGCGCGCATCAATGACTTCGGATTTATTGAAACGCCCTACCGTAAAGCTGCCAAGGGTAAAGTGGAGAACAGCATCGATTACCTGTCGGCGGACGACGAGGATCAATATGTGATCGCTCAGGCCAATGCGCCGCTTGACAAGAATGGCAAGTTTGTGCGGGACCGGGTCAAGTCTCGGTACCGCGGTGATTTTCCAGTGGTTCCCCCCACAGAAGTCAACTACATGGACGTTTCTCCCAATCAAATCGTATCGGCAGCGGCGGCGCTGATTCCGTTCCTGGAGCACGATGATGCCAACCGTGCTTTGATGGGTTCAAACATGCAGCGACAGGGCGTGCCTCTGCTCAAGACGGAGGCGCCCATGGTTGGCACGGGTATGGAAGCTAAAGTTGCCAGGGACTCCAGGGCCATGGTGGTCAGCGACGTCAAGGGTACGGTGGAAAAAGTTAGTGCCAATGAGATTGTGGTCAGAAAGCATTCCCAGAGGAGCAGCAAAATCAATCCCGAAGCGCTCTTGGATTTTAACGAAACCGATGTTGTAAAGTATGAGCTCAAGAAGTTTGCTCGCACTAATCAAGATACGTGTATTAACCAGAAGCCAATTGTTCGAGAGGGGCAAGAGGTCGAGAAAGGGGATGTCCTGGCTGATGGTTGCGCAACCGATGGCGGGGAATTGGCCCTGGGCAGAAATGTGCTGGTGGCCTATATGCCATGGCGCGGTTACAATTTTGAGGATGCCATCGTTATTTCTGAGCGCGTTGTCCAGGAAGACGTCTACACCTCGATCCACATTGAGGAGTTCGAACTTCAGGTGCGCGACACCAAGCGAGGGGAAGAGGAGCTCACCAAGGAAATCCCCAACGTGAGCGAGGAGACGACCAAGGATTTAGATGAAAATGGAATCATTCGCGTGGGCGCTGAGGTTCAATCGGGCGACATCCTGGTGGGTAAGGTGACGCCAAAAGGCGAAACCGATCCCACTCCCGAAGAAAAGTTGTTGAAAGCCATTTTCGGTGAAAAAGCGGGGGATGTCAAAGATGCGTCGCTGAAGGCCCCTCCAGGCATGAAGGGCGTGGTGATCGATACGAAGTTGTTTACCAGGAAGAAGAAAGATGTCAAGACCAAGAAACAGGACAAGAAAAGGCTTGATGAGTTGGAACATTGGTACAACTCCGAGCAAGCAAGGATGAAAAAGTTCAGAGATGAGAAGTTGATCCAGATTTTGAACGGTCACACTGCCACTTCGATTCGCGACAAGAACACCGGCAAGGTCCTGGTTCGTGCCAACACGCAATTGACGGAAGAAAAGTTAAGAGAGATTGATTTTGAATCTGTTGACTATTCCGCAGACATTTGTGAAAGCAAGAAGATAAATGACCTGGTCAACGACATCTGGGCAGCCTATTACAAAAAGCTTTATGAATTAGATGAAGAATTAGAGAACAGAAAATTCAAAATCGTGGTCGGAGATGAGTTGCCACCGGGCATCGTGCAACTGGCCAAGGTGTATGTTGCAAAAAAGCGAAAGTTGATGGTCGGCGACAAGATGGCGGGTCGGCACGGGAACAAAGGTGTGGTGGCCAGAATTGTACCTGTGGAGGATATGCCGTACTTGGCCGACGGCACGCCGGTGGACATCGTGTTGAATCCCTTAGGAGTGCCTTCGAGAATGAACCTGGGACAAATCTTCGAAGCTAATCTTGGTTGGGCTGCGCATGAATTAGGCGTGAACTATGCCACGCCAGTCTTTGACGGCGCCACTCATGAAGAAGTCAAGAACGAAATACGCAAAGCTGGGTTGCCTGAGGATGGCAAAACCATTGTGTTCGATGGAAGAACGGGTGAGCAGATAGATAGCCCCGTCTCTGTCGGCTACATTTACATTCTGAAGTTGTCACATCTCGTGGAAGACAAGATTCATGCCCGATCTATTGGGCCGTATTCCCTGATTACGCAGCAGCCTCTGGGAGGCAAGGCGCAGTTTGGAGGCCAACGATTTGGTGAGATGGAAGTTTGGGCGTTGGAAGCTTACGGCGCCGCCCATACGCTGCAAGAAATACTGACGGTTAAATCCGACGATGTGCGTGGAAGGTCCAAGGTGTACGAAGCCATCGTTAAGGGAGATAATTTGCCTGAGCCCGGATTGCCGGAATCGTTCAATGTCTTAATACGAGAATTACAGGGCTTGGGGCTGGACATCGAGTTGTTAGACGGCAACGGTCGGAAGCCTTGATAGTTCGGCGAGACATTTTTCTATCTTAAGCTATTACCTTAACCTATATTTAAGGATGCTAAATCCTATTAGGAGGTGTGACCTTGGCATATTTTAATAGACAAGAAGGTCCCGCAAGCAAATCTTTTGATGCAATGTCGATCAGTTTGTCTTCCCCGGACAAGATTCTCGAACGATCTTATGGCGAAGTAACCAAGCCAGAAACGATCAATTATCGCTCGTTCAAGCCCGAGAAAGATGGTCTTTTCTGTGAAAAGATCTTCGGGCCAGTGCGAGACTGGGAGTGTCATTGCGGAAAATACAAGCGCATCCGATATAAAGGAATTATCTGCGACCGGTGCGGCGTCGAGGTTACCACAAAAAGCGTAAGAAGAGAACGAATGGGCCATATTTCTCTGGCCGTGCCCGTGGTGCACATCTGGTACTGGAAATCTCTTCCAACTAAGATTGGATATTTGCTTGGTTTAAGCGCAAAGAACCTGGAAAGAATTATCTATTATGAGTCTTATGTGGTGATTGAGCCTGGTAACACCGGGTTAAAAGCAAAGGATTTGATTAGCGAAGAGGAGTATTTCCGCTTATTGAGCGAGTTTCCTGAACAATCCAAAAATGGCCAGGAAGACAACAAGCCGTTTGTTGCCAAAATTGGCGGAGAAGCCATTTTGGAACTGCTACGAAATACGGACGTCCAACAGCTTTCTTTGGACCTGAGAAAACAGGTTAAGGAAGAGACCTCCCATCAGAGAAAGAACGAGGCGCTAAAACGACTCAAAGTGATTGAGGCGGTGAAGAAGAGTGCCAATCGTTCGGAATGGATGGTGCTTTCCGTGATTCCGGTCATTCCTCCGGAGCTGCGCCCGCTGGTGCCTTTGGAAGGCGGCCGCTTCGCGACCAGCGATCTTAATGATCTGTACCGCCGGGTAATAATCAGAAACAATCGACTGCGCAAGTTGATGGAAATCAAGGCTCCGGAAGTTATTCTGCGAAATGAGAAGCGCATGCTGCAGGAGGCTGTCGATGCTCTATTTGATAACGGTAGGAAGTCGGCGGCGGTTCGCGGAGACGGCAACCGGCCTTTGAAGTCGTTGTCTGACATGCTGCGGGGAAAGCAAGGGCGGTTCCGCCAAAATCTATTGGGCAAGCGCATCGACTACTCCGGCCGTTCGGTGATCGTGGTCGGCCCGGAACTGAAACTGCACGAATGTGGCCTGCCCAAGGAAATGGCACTGGAGTTGTTCAAGCCTTTTGTCATTCGCCATTTGGTGCAGCGAGGGCTGGTTAAGACCGTAAAGAGTGCTAAGAAATTAGTCGATCGTCGTGGTTCTGAAGTTTGGGACATCCTGGAAGAAATCATCGAAGATCACCCTGTCATGCTCAACCGGGCCCCGACGCTGCATCGTTTGGGCATTCAGGCTTTTCAACCGGTGTTGATTGAGGGAAAAGCCATTCGAATTCATCCTCTGGTTTGCGCGGCTTTCAATGCGGACTTTGATGGCGACCAAATGGCTGTTCACGTGCCTCTTTCGTACTATGCTCAAATCGAGACCCGTCTGCTCATGCTTTCGAGCCACAACATCCTGTCTCCAGCCAACGGCCGGCCGTTGGCAATCCCGAGTCAGGATATCGTCATGGGAATCTATTATCTTACGAAAATGAAGCCTGGCGATAAAGGAGAAAACAAAATGTTTTCATCGCCGGTGGAAGTGCGGATCGCCCATCATGACGGCAAGTTGGGGTTGCATGCACGGATCAAGGTTAGAATAGACGGGGAGTTGGTGGAGACCACCACGGGCCGGGTCCTGTTCAACGAAGTCGTCCCTGAAGAACTCGGATTTGTTAATGAGCTCGTGACTAAACGTCGGCTGGAAGAAATCGTTTCGGACGTCTACAAAAAATATGGCAACTATCGCACGGCCATGTTCCTGGACGAGTTAAAGTCCCTGGGGTTTGATTATTCTATGAAATCTGGTGTGACGGTTGGCATCGAGGATGTTCGAATCCCGGAAGAAAAGTCTGCCTTGCTCAATGATGCGGTTTCCAAGGTCAACACCATCCAAAAACAATACGAAAAAGGGGTCATCACCGATGGGGAGCGCTACAATAAGATCATCGACATCTGGACTAGGACCACCAGCGATGTGGCGGAGACCATGTTTAGCCACTTAGAAAAGGAGCGCGATGGCTTCAATCCAATCTACATGATGGCTGATTCCGGTGCTCGAGGTTCCAAGGAGCAAATCAGACAGTTGGCTGGTATGCGAGGCTTAATGGCCAAGCCGCAAAAGAAGATGACCGGACAAATGGGCGAAATCATCGAAGACCCCATCACCTCGAATTTCAGGGAAGGGCTTTCGGTTTTAGAGTATTTCATTTCGACCCACGGAGCCAGAAAGGGACTGGCAGATACCGCTTTGAAGACGGCAGATGCCGGTTATCTCACCAGACGTTTAGTGGATGTGGCCCAGGATGTGATTGTTACGGAAATGGACTGCAATACCATTTTGGGCATAAGAATCGGTGATCTGAAGGAAGGCGAGGACGTCATTGAGCCTTTAAAAGACCGCATTCTGGGGCGGTTCGCTGCCGAAGACGTATTCGATCCGGAAACTCAGGAGATCATTGTTGAAGCTGGTAAGTTGATCGATGAAGAAATCGCTGAACAGATTTCTGCTTCTGGCATAGAGTCGGTCAGCATCCGGTCGGTATTGACCTGCGAAGCCAAGCGTGGCGTTTGTGCGGCCTGTTATGGTCGTAACTTGGCTACCAGTAACCTGGTTGAAATCGGAGAAGCGGTTGGTGTCATGGCTGCTCAATCCATTGGGGAGCCGGGCACTCAGTTGACGCTTCGTACCTTCCACATTGGTGGCACGGCCTCCCGCATTGCTGCCCAATCGCAAGTAGTTGCCAAGCATGAAGGCAAAGTTCAGTTTGAGAATCTCAAGTTCGTGAATCACGCTGAAGGTGGCATGATTGCCATCGGCAGGAACGGCAAGCTGAAAATTGTGGATGACAACAACCGGGTTGTGGCGCAATACATCGTGCCTTACGGTGCCCGCATTCTTACCAAGGAAGATGAATTTGTGGAAAAAGGCAAGATTGTTTTCCAGTGGGATCCGTACACGGCCAGCATTCTCTCTAACGACGACGGCATTGTCCGCTACAAGGATATAAAGGATAAAGTCACTCTGCGGGAAGAATTGGATGAAACCACTGGCTTAAAGCAACGAGTTATTATTGAAACCCGGGCCCGCAATCTTAGTCCGCGAATCCATGTGGTGGACAAGGACGGGAAAATGTTGAGTTCGTACATTTTGCCTACCCGTTCCCATTTGCAGGTTTTTGATGGACAGGAAGTCACCGCTGGCGACGTATTGGTCAAAATACCTCGTGAGATCGCAAAAACACGTGACATCACCGGTGGCTTACCCCGAGTTGCCGAGCTGTTTGAAGCCAGAAAACCGAAGCAGCCCGCCACTGTCACTGAAATCGACGGCGTCATCAAATTTGGTGAAATCCGTAGGGGCGTCAGAAAGGTAAACGTAACATCGCGTGACGGCCAGGAAGAAAAGGTCTATCTCATTCCTTATGGCAAGCACGTGCTCGTGCACGACGGAGATTTTGTGCATGCCGGGGAGAAGTTGTGCGAAGGCAGCATTGCCCCCCAGGACATCTTGAACATCATGGGTCCAAATAAGGTGCAGGAATACCTGGTGAATGAGATTCAAGAGGTCTATCGATTGCAAGGCGTGCGGATAAACGACAAACATATCGAGGTAATCGTGCGTCAAATGCTCCAGAAGGTCAAAATAGAAGACCCCGGCGACACCATGTATCTGGAAGGGGATCAGGTGGACAAGATCACTTTTCTCGAGGAGAATGAGCGGATACGCAATCAAGTTGTTGTCACCGAGGTCGGGGATTCTAAGCTCAAACTAAATGAATTGGTCGACAAAGAGGAATTCGAAAAAGTCAACCAGAAGCTTAAGGAGGCGGACAAAGCGGTGGCGGTAGCCAGACCGACACAACCGGCAACCTTTGTTCCCCTGCTGCTTGGGATCACTAAAGCTTCCCTGACCACAGAGAGTTTTATTTCTGCGGCTTCCTTTCAGGAGACCACACGCGTGCTCACCGATGCCTCGATCGAAGGCAAGGTGGACCATCTGCTAGGATTGAAAGAAAACGTGATTATGGGGCATTTGATTCCTGCTGGTACCGGGCTGAGCAGATACAAGAAGTTCAGAGTGTATTCTGAAGCCGAGTTGGAGCAAGACACGATTGTAGAGAAAGTCGAGGAGGAATATCAAAAAGCCGTAGGTTAAATTGCTGTACGAAAATATCTTAAAAATGCGTAAAAAAAAGTTGCTTTTTTAGAAAACTTTATCTATATTAAACGCTCGTAATTTGAAGGAGATAGATGCCCACGATAAATCAATTAGTGCGGTTTGGTCGAAAGAAAATTACCAAGAAAACGACGGCACCAGCGTTGACAGGTTCTCCGCAGAGACGTGGGGTTTGCACCCGGGTTTATACGACTACGCCCAAGAAACCCAACTCGGCTTTGCGCAAGGTGGCACGCGTGAGGCTCACCAACGGTTTCGAGGTTACGGCTTATATTCCTGGTGAGGGGCATAATCTTCAGGAGCATTCAATTGTGTTGATCCGAGGAGGAAGGGTCAAGGATTTGCCCGGCGTCAGGTATCATATCGTTCGCGGAGTATATGATACCAGCGGCGTCGAGGACCGCAATCAAGGTCGGTCTAAATATGGTACAAAAAGAAAGAGCTGATCATGTCGAGACGGAAACGAGCAGATAGACGAGAGGTGTTGCCGGATCCTAGATTTGGCAGTGTTCTGGTCAACAAGTTTATCAACAGCCTGATGCGCGACGGCAAGAAAAGCGTTGCCGAGAAAATCTTTTATTCAGCATTGGATCGAATTGAAAAGGAAACGCAAAAGGATGGTCTCGAGGTTTTTGAAAAAGCAGTTGAAAACGTGAAGCCAATATTAGAAGTGAGATCAAGGAGGGTGGGAGGAGCTACCTATCAAGTTCCTGTGGAAGTGAGACTTAATCGAAAACAAGCACTGGCAATCCGGTGGATTGTGGCCTATGCCCGGGCTCGGTCAGGCAAGTCCATGGCTGAGAAACTGTCGTCCGAATTAATTGCAGCATATAATAAGGAAGGGATCTCAATTAAGAAACGGGAAGACACTCACAAGATGGCTGAGGCTAATAAAGCCTTTGCTCATTTTCGATGGTAATCAGGAATTTTTGGGTTAAGACAAACTATTTAATTTGTTGGTAGCAGCTAAGGGAAGCGGTTTTTTACTTCCCTTTTTCGTGCCTATTTGATCAATGAGAATGAAATTGTCGAGCTAAACAGAGAAAGCCTGACCTGCAAAACAATTTTCTCTCCACTCTTGAGAGGGAAAATCTTGAAAGGTTTTCTCTCGTAAAACTTGTGGAGTTTTTTTATGTCAAGAGAACACATCTTAGAAAAAACGCGAAACATTGGGATCATGGCGCACATAGACGCCGGCAAGACCACCACGACCGAACGCATTTTGTTTTATGCGGGCAAGATTCACAGGATGGGTGAGGTTCATGAAGGCGCGGCCACGATGGATTGGATGGAGCAGGAGAAGGAGCGTGGCATCACCATCACTTCGGCGGCAACGACTTGTTATTGGAAAAAGCATAGAATTAACATTATCGATACCCCGGGTCACGTGGATTTTACCGTCGAGGTGGAACGGTCGCTCCGAGTCTTAGACGGCGCCATTGCCTTGTTTTGTGCGGTTGGCGGGGTTGAACCACAATCCGAGACGGTTTGGCGGCAGGCTGACAAATACCAGATACCGCGGATTGCTTTCATTAACAAAATGGATCGAGTGGGAGCGGATTTTTATTCTGCCATCAAGATGATAAAGGAGCGGTTGGGGGCCAACGTGGTGCCTCTTCAAATTCCCATTGGAGCAGGCGACATGTTTTCCGGTTTGATCGATTTGGTGACCATGAAAGCCGTGATCTACCACGAGGACAATTTAGGCATCACCTGGGATGAGATTGAGATTCCCCATGATTTGGAAGAGAAAGCGGTTGAATATAGGAATCACTTGCTCGAATCCATTTCAGAATACGATGATACGTTGCTCGAAAACTATCTTGAGGGCCGCGAAATAAAGCCAAATGATATCATTCAGGCGGTCAGGACGGCGACCATCGACGTTAGAATCACGCCGGTACTCTTAGGCTCTGCTTTCAAAAACAAAGGCATACAACGCTTGTTGGATGCAATCGTTAGTTTTCTTCCTTCCCCTGCCGACATTCCACAAATACTTGGTCAACATCCTAAAACTGAGGAAATCATAGCCAGAAAAGCTTCCGATGACGAACCATTTTCGGCGCTGGCTTTCAAGATCATTACCGACCCCTATGTTGGCAAGCTGACTTATTTTCGCGTTTATTCTGGCAGCGCCAAGGCCGGGACGTACATTTACAATTCGAACGCAAAGAAGCGAGAACGATTGGGACGTATTCTTTTGATGTCGGCAAACAAGCGTGAAGACATCCAGGAAGTGTACACCGGCGACATTGTGGCGGCCGTGGGATTGAAAAACACGAAAACAGGAGACACGCTGTGCACCGAGAATAAGCCTATTGTCTTGGAGTCTATGCACTTTCCTGAGCCTGTCATTGCCGTTGCTATCGAGCCGAAAACCAAGGCCGATCATGAGAAACTCGGGCAATCCCTGGCCAAGCTGGCAGAGGAGGATCCAACTTTCAAGGTCAGGACCGATGAAGAAACCGGTCAAACGATCATTTATGGTATGGGTGAATTGCATCTGGAGATCTTGGTGGATCGTCTACTTCGAGAGTTTAAAGTGGGTGCGAACGTTGGGAAACCGCAGGTAGCCTACAAAGAAGCGATCACCACCAGGGCACAAGCCGAGGGCAAGTTTATCCGCCAATCTGGTGGCCATGGACAATACGGCCATGTGGTAATCGAAATCGAGCCCTCCGAAAAGGGCAAAGGTTTTGAGTTCATAAACAAAATTGTGGGAGGGGCCATTCCTAAAGAATACGTCAATCCTGTGGCCCAGGGCATTAAGAATGCCATGTTGAACGGTGTCTTGGCTGGTTACCCCCTCATTGATGTCAAGGTGACGCTGTTGGACGGTTCCTACCATGATGTAGATTCTTCGGAGATGGCATTTAAGGTTGCGGGTTCCATGGCCTTCAAGGAGGCCGTGTTGAAAGCGAAGCCTGTTTTGATGGAACCGGTGATGGACGTCGAGGTGATTGTTCCTGAGGACTATTTAGGGGAAGTCATGGGGGACCTCAACGGTCGTCGCGGTAAGATTCGAGGCATTCAGCCAAGGAATGATGCGCAGGTAATTTCAGCTTCAGTCCCGCTGAGTGAAATGTTCGGCTATGCCACCACCTTGAGGTCGCTCACTCAGGGTCGCGCCATTTATACGATGCAGTTTGCCCAGTATGAATTGGCTCCTCAATCTGTTTCTGAAAAAGTGATGGAAAGGGTAAGATCGATTTGAGCTTTGCTACAATAATTGAGCATGCCGTTTTGAATCTATTGAGCTTTATTCTTTAGTTTAACCTGGAGGAATAATCATGGCAAAACAGAAATACGAAAGAACCAAACCTCATGTGAATATCGGTACCATTGGTCACGTGGATCATGGCAAGACGACCTTAACTTCAGCGATTACCATGTTGCTCAACAAAGAAGGTTTGGCTGAATATCGTAGCTTTGATTCTATTGACAACGCACCGGAGGAAAAAGCCAGGGGGATTACCATTGCCACCGCACATGTGGAATATGAAACCGATTCCCGTCATTATGCCCATGTTGACTGTCCAGGACACGCCGATTATGTGAAGAATATGATCACCGGGGCGGCTCAAATGGATGGCGCCATCTTGGTGGTAAGTGCTGCCGATGGGCCTATGCCACAAACGCGCGAGCATATTTTGCTGGCAAGGCAGGTGGGTGTTCCCTACATCGTAGTTTTCTTAAACAAGGTCGATATGGTCGACGACCCCGAGTTGCTTGAATTGGTCGAGTTGGAGCTTCGAGAGCTACTGAGTCAGTACGATTTTCCCGGCGATGACATTCCTATTATCAAGGGAAGTGCCCTGGAGGCCCTGACTCATCCCGAAGATAGCGAAAAATGCAAACCCATCTTTGAGTTGATGGAGGCAGTCGACAGCTACATTCCAACGCCAACGCGCGACAAGGATAAGCCGTTTCTCATGCCCGTTGAGGACGTCTTCAGCATCACCGGTCGCGGAACGGTCGGTACGGGTCGTATTGAAAGAGGCCAGGTGAAAACCGGCGACGAAGTGGAAATCGTGGGATTGGGTGCCAAGAGAAAAAGCGTGGTAACTGGCGTCGAGATGTTCCGAAAGATTTTGGATTTTGGTGAGGCCGGAGACAATGTGGGCTTGCTGCTGCGTGGCGTGGAAAAGGATGAATTGGAAAGAGGCATGGTGGTTGCTAAGCCCGGCAGTATTACGCCGCACACCAAATTCAAGGGCGAGGTTTACGTGTTAACCAAAGAAGAAGGTGGGCGTCACACGCCCTTCTTTAACGGTTACCGACCTCAGTTTTATTTCAGGACAACCGACGTGACCGGAGTTATTAAACTTCCTGAAGGTATCGAGATGGTCATGCCCGGTGACAATGTGAATATGGATGTGGACCTCATTGCGCCTATTGCCATGGAAGAAGGGCTGCGGTTTGCGATTCGTGAAGGTGGACGAACCGTTGGTGCCGGCGTCGTTACCAAGATATTAGAATAAACAAAAACAAGTCGGAGTCACTTTAAGTGGTTGGCCAAAAAATCAGGATTAAATTAAAAGCTTACGATCATCGGCTGATTGACAAATCCGCGGACAAGATCATCAGGACGGCAAAATCGACCGGTGCTGCCATTTCCGGGCCTGTGCCGCTTCCTACCAATCGTTCGATTTACACGGTTCTCCGTTCACCCCATGTGGACAAGAAATCGAGGGAGCAGTTCGAGACTCGGATACACAAGCGCTTGATCGATATACTGAATTCGACTCCGAAGACCGTGGATGCGTTGATGAAGTTGGAGCTCCCGGCCGGGGTCGATGTTGAAATCAAGGTTTAATTTAATCCACTAAATTGTTTTGTTGTTGCATGGATTCAGGTTCAAGGATCAAATGATGAATGGTTTGATGGGGCGGAAAATTGGGATGACGCGGATTTTCGACAGCAAGGGCAGGAATGTTCCTGTCACGGTTATCAGCGCAGGGCCTTGTTATATAACCCAGATCAAGCGGGTGGAAACGGATGGCTACAATGCCGTGCAAGTGGGCTTCGATGAAAAAAAGGAAAAACACACAAACAAGCCTGAGCTTGGTCATTTTGCCAAGTCAAACACCAAGCCTATGCGCCTGCTGAAAGAATTCCGAGTGCAGGAACTTCCTGAAGATGTGACCTTGGGGGGTCCAATAGACGTGAGCATCTTTGCTGAAGGGGAGGTAGTGAAGGTGACCGGGTGGTCTAAAGGCAAAGGATTTCAAGGTGTCGTGAAAAGGCACGGTTTTCGTGGGGGCCCCAAGACGCATGGACAAAGCGATCGTTTGCGAGCCCCTGGTTCCCTGGGCCAATCTTCTTACCCGGCGCGGGTGTTCAAGGGTATAAGAATGGGTGGCCGCATGGGCAATGACAAAGTGACGCTCAAGAGCGTAAAGGTTGTGAGGGTTGACAAGGACAAGCACCTAATCATGGTGAAGGGCGGCGTACCCGGATCCGATAACGGCTATGTGATCATCCGTAAAAATGCGAGTTGATTATGGAATTGGAAGTTCTCCAGAGGGATGGCAAAAAATCGGGCAAGAAAGTCAAGCTGCCTGAGAAGGTTTTTGGGATCGAGCCAAAGCCGCATGCCGTTTACTTGGCAATAAAGGTTCTTAATGCTAATGCCAGACAGGGTACGGTTGGCACAAAAAACCGGGCTGCTGTTAGAGGCGGAGGCAAGAAACCGTGGAAACAAAAGGGAAGGGGTGTCGCACGTGCTGGTACGAATCGGTCGCCTTTGTGGGTGGGCGGCGGTCGTGTCTTCGGACCGCAACCGCGGGACTATTCGCAAAAAATTCCCAAGAAAGTCATGAAAGCGGCAAAGGCTTCAATCTATTCAGACAAAGCCCGACGAAATGAGATCGTTCTGATTGAAGATTTTAAGTTGGACAATCCTAAAACCAAAGAGATCGCTGCAGTGCTCAGGGCTATCGGGGTAGAGGAACAAAAGACGCTTTTGCTTCTACCTGAAAAGGACCCCATTATGGTCAGGGCAGGTCGCAATATTCCCAAATTGAAGATGAGAGTGGCGGCCACAGAATCGGCTTACGATTTACTGGATTGTGAACGCATTCTCATTCAAGAGGGTGCCCTCGATAACTTGGTAAAGGTATATTGAGCATGAAGGATTCGGTGAACATATTGATCAAACCTCTTCTAACTGAAAAGATGTTGCGTCTGCAGGATGAGGAGCGTAAGTATGCTTTTAAGGTAGCCCCCAAGGCGAATAAAATAGAAATCAAACAGGCGATTGAAGACAAATTCAACGTCAGAATAAAGCATGTCCGTACGATCAATGTTAAGGGCAAGAGCAAGAGAATGAACACGCGTCGGGGCATAACGCGTGGCCGGCGTTCTGATTGGAAGAAGGCCATCGTCACTTTGCAGGAAGATTTCTCCATCGATTTCTTTCAAGGTCAGCATGGTTAAACTGAGGGTTCAGAATGGGTATTAAGTCTTTCAAACCAAGGACTCCGAGTCTTCGGTATCAAACGGTCTTAACTTTTGATGAAATCACCAGGAGCAGACCTGAGAAGTCGCTTCTCAGACCTTTGCGGCAAAGCGGCGGGCGTAACAATAATGGTCACGTTACAGCCCGTTTCAGGGGTGGTGGTCACAAACGAAGCTACCGCATGGTTGACTTTAAGCGCAACAAGGATGGCGTTCCGGCGCGCGTGGCTGCCATAGAATATGATCCCAACCGCTCGGCGAATATTGCTTTGCTGAATTATCGCGACGGTGAAAAAAGATACATCATAGCTCCGCTTGGGATAAAAGTAGGCGACGAGGTGTTGACTGGTGAGGAGGCCGAGATTCGTGTGGGCAATGCGCTGCCCCTGAGCAAAATTCCGTTAGGCACATTAGTGCATAATGTGGAGTTAAAGGTCGGCAAGGGGGGACAAATCGCGCGCGGAGCCGGCACGCATGCCCAGTTGGTCGCCAAAGAAGGCAAGTACGCTCAGCTCAAGCTGCCTTCTGGTGAAGTCCGGATTGTGCGTCAGGAGTGTCGAGCAACCATTGGGCAGATCGGCAATGTGGACCACGAGAATGTGAAATTTGGCAAAGCCGGGCGCCGGAGATGGTTGGGGCGGCGTCCTCACGTTCGCGGTGTGGCAATGAACCCGGTGGATCACCCAATGGGTGGCGGTGAAGGCAAGGCTTCCGGGGGCAGGCATCCGTGTTCGCCCTGGGGTAAACCGGCCAAGGGCGGCAAGACCAGAAGGAAAAAACAATCGGATCGTTTGATAATCAAAAAACGAAAATAACTTTAGGTGATACATGCCTCGTTCAATTAAGAAGGGTCCTTATGTTGATCCTAAGCTGCAAAAGAAGATTCAAGAATTAAACAGAGCTAATCGGAAAAAAGTCCTGAAAACCTGGGCAAGGCGTTCGACGATTACCCCGGAATTTGTTGGTCACACGCTGGCCATTCACAATGGCAACAAATTTGTGCCGGTGTTTATAACCGAAAATATGGTTGGCCACAAATTAGGGGAGTTTTCTCCCACCAGGACGTTCAGAGGGCATGGGGGGAAGTCGGCTGAGAAATCCTCCCGGGTTAAGTGAGGCAAGGGTTGAACCACTGACCACTAAGGAGATGAGATGGAAGCGCGTGCCATTGCCAAGTATGTGAGAATGTCGCCTCGTAAGGTCAGGCAAGTCGTTGACCTGATTCGCGGCGAAGGGGTCGATCATGCTTTGAATATTTTGCATTTTACCCGAAAGGCGGCCGCTCGACCGGTCGAGAAGACCCTGAGATCGGCCATTGCCAACATGTTGAACATTGAGGCGGCTTCGAAGGTAGACCCTGAAACCTTGATCGTAAAAGAAGCAAAAGTGGATAAGGGATTCTCATTTCGGCGCTTTCGGGCCGCATCGATGGGGAGGGCCATGCGCATGAGACGGCCGACGAGTCATATTACCATTGTGGTAACTGATGAGATGGAATAACTGTGGTGGAATAAACTAAAATCTGGAGGCATATTGGGTCAAAAAACGAATCCGATCGGTTTGAGATTGGGCATTATCAGAAGTTGGGAATCTAATTGGTACGATGAGAGGGACTTCTCCACCAAACTGCAAGAAGATTTGATGCTCAGGCGCTATGTGCGCAGTAGATTACAGAAAGCAGGGATTTCGACCATACAAATCGAAAGGACGCCCCGGCGCATCACGCTTTCCATTTATACGGCCAGACCTGGAATCGTCATTGGCAGGAAGGGGGCCGAAGTGGACAAGCTCAAGGAGGAGTTGCAGCGGTTGACCGATAAGGAGGTTCAACTGAACATCAGTGAAATCAAGAAACCTGAACTGGATGCCTTTCTGGTAGCCGAAAATATTGCCAATCAGTTGGAAGCCAAGATCTCGTTCCGGCGGGCCATGAAGAAGGCGATCATGAGCACCATGAGAATGGGAGCCGAAGGTGTCAGGATCTCTTGTGCAGGACGATTGGGGGGTGCAGAAATGGCCAGGACTGAGCATTACAAAGATGGGCGTATACCGTTGCACACGTTGCGGGCGGACATCGATTTTGCCAAAGCAACGGCCAAGACCCAATATGGTGCTATCGGTGTGAAAGTCTGGATTTGTAAGGGTGAGATCATGCGGAGCAAGGGAGCTTAGATTATGTTAATGCCTAAACGTGTAAAATTTCGCAAACAGCAACGCAAGCGGATGCGCGGCAAAGCCATGCGAGGCTCTAAGATTGCTTTTGGCCAATTTGGCCTTAAAGCGTTGGCGCCCGGCTGGATAACGGCGCGACAAATCGAAGCCGCCAGAATTGCTCTGACACGCCACATCAAGCGCGGCGGCAAGGTCTGGATTCGAGTGTTCCCGCATAAGCCGGTCACACAAAAGCCGGCTGAAACACGGATGGGCAAAGGCAAAGGGTCGCCGGAATACTGGGTTGTAGTGGTCAAACCGGGAAGGATATTGTTTGAATTGAGTGGCGTTTCGGAAGAATTGGCGCGTGAGGCTTTTCGGCTGGCGTCTCATAAATTGCCCATTAGCACCCGATTTGTTAGTCAAGCCGATTTTGGAGAATAGCAATGAAGATGCTCGAAATAAAAGAGATGACCAAATCTGAGATAGATCTCGAGCTGGAGGACACCATCGAAGAACTCTATAATCTCAGGTTCCAGCATGCCATGCACCAATTGGATAATCCGAAACGACTGAATGAGGTCAGGAAGGATATCGCACGGTTGAAAACCGTATTGCATGAATTTGAGCTGAACATTAGAAAATTAAAAGACGCATAGAACCTAATAAACCTAATAGTTGGGTAATGATGACTGAAAGAGGTATCAGAAAATCCAAGGTTGGCAAGGTCGTTTCCAATAAGATGGACAAAAGTGTGGTAATCGCTGTTGAAAGACTGGTTCGGCACCCATTGTACAAAAAATATTACAAGAAGACCTCTAAGTTCATGGCGCACGATGAAAACAACGAGTGCCAGGTTGGTGACGTGGTCAAGGTCATGGAAACTCGCCCTTTGAGCAAGCACAAGAGATGGCGTTTGGTGGAAATCCTTCAAAAAGTGAAATAGCAACTCAGGTTTAGGAAGCTCAAATGATTCAGCAATATACGCAATTGAACGTTGCCGACAACACCGGGGCCAAGCGGGTTATGTGCATCCTGGTTCCTGGAGGCACCAAGAGACGGTATGCCCACGTTGGTGACGAGATCATGGTTTCGGTCAAGGCGGCGATTCCCGGAAGTTCTGTGAAGAAGGGTGATGTAAGCAGAGCCGTGATCGTGCGAACTAAGAAAGAAATCAGAAGGTACGATGGGTCCTATATCAGGTTTGACGAAAACGCAGCCGTCTTGATAACCGATCAAAAGGAACCTCGCGGGACACGAATTTTTGGCCCCGTGGCCCGTGAATTGCGCGAAAAGCAATACATGAAAATCGTTTCTTTAGCGCCTGAAGTGCTTTAGCGACAACTTATTGGAGTTAAACAAATGCGTGTCAAACGGAATGATCAGGTGTTGGTACTTTCTGGAGAATATAAGGGAAAGAAGGGGCGCGTGCTCAAGGTGTATCCGCGTAGACAGCGACTCATTGTGGAGGGTGTAAATTTTGTGAAAAGGCACATGCGGCCATCGTCAACCATTCCGCAGGGCGGCATCATCGAAAAGGAGGCCTTGATTCATGCTTCTAATGTGATGGTGGTTTGTCCCAAGTGTGACACGCCCACACGCACCCGACACGACTTTTTGGGCGAGGGTGAGAAGGCGTCGCGCGCCAAGGCCCGAGTGTGCAAGAAATGTGGAGAAATGCTTGAATAAACCGCAAAACAAAGAAGAGTCAAAGATGGCTGAATACTACCCCAGACTTTTATCGCAATACAGAGAGAAAATAATTCCGTCGTTGAAATCGCATTTTGGGTACAAGAACATTATGCAGGTGCCCAAACTCGAAAAGATAGTAGTCAATATGGGCATTGGAGAGGCTGTGGATGACGCCAAAGCGTTAGACATGGCTGTGGAGGATTTAAAGGTCATCACGGGTCAGAAGCCTGCTCTTACCAAGGCCAAAAAGTCGATTTCTAATTTCAAATTGAGAGAAGGCAACAAGATTGGCTGCAAGGTGACCTTGCGGAGCTGGCGCATGTATGAATTTCTGGACAGATTGATTAGTTTGGCTATCCCCAGAGTACGCGACTTTCGAGGTCTGTCCGACCGCTCTTTCGATGGCCGCGGGAACTATTCGTTAGGGGTTCGGGAGCAAATTATTTTTCCTGAAATCAACTACGATAAAATAGACCGCATACGTGGCATGAACATCACAATTGTGACCAGTGCCAAGACTGATGAGGAGGCGTTTCGCCTGCTGTCGGAATTTGGAATGCCATTTAGAAAGGTAAACTAATTGTTTTCTTCCTGATATGAAATGAGGCATAAGAGTGGCTAAGAAATCTTTAATTGCAAAACAAAAACGCGAACCCAAGTTCAAGGTGAGAAAATACAATCGGTGTAAGAAATGTGGCAGGCCGCGCGGTTATCTGAGAAAGTTTGGACTTTGTCGTATCTGTTTTCGAGAAATGGCCCTGGAGGGAAAAATACCAGGCGTGGTCAAAGCAAGCTGGTAACCTTTTCACTACTCTTTAGGATAAACGTAACATGACAATGACCGATCCCATTGCAGATTATCTGACAAGGATTAGAAATGCAACGTCTGCTAAGCACAACAAATTGGATGTTCCTGCATCTAATATTAAGAAGAGTATGACTAAGATACTCAAAGAATATGGCTATATTCAAAACTATTTGCTAATCGATGATCAAAAAAATGGCATCATTCGCATATATCTCAAGTATGATGACGAAGGCAATAGTGTAATACACGGGTTGAAGCGCATCAGCACACCTGGTTTTAGGAAGTATGTTGGGGTGGGAGACATTCCCAGAGTATTCAATAACCTGGGCATTGCCATATTGTCCACACCAAGGGGCGTCATCTCTGATCGGGATGCCCGACATGTGCGAACGGGTGGCGAGGTGCTGTGTTATGTCTGGTAATTCGTAGCGATTAAGGAGATATCTGTGTCACGTGTTGGTAAAAGAATTATTGATCTGCCGCAAGGCGTTGAGGTCTCAATCAAGGATAGGTTGGTCACGGTTAAAGGGCCCAAAGGGGAATTGTCCAGAACCGTCACTCCCGGAATCAAGGTAAAGATTGAGCAGAACCAAATGCTGGTGAAGTGCAGCAAGGACAACAAATATTACAATTCGTTACATGGCCTTTACCGCACGCTTCTTTACAATATGGTGGTTGGCGTAACCGACGGCTTTGAAAAGAAATTGGAAATCGTAGGTGTCGGTTACAGAGGCGAACTGAAGAATAGTCGGTTGAATCTGCAACTGGGGTTTTCGCATCCCATTGTGTTCGTGCCTCCAGGAGGCGTTGAAGTTGAATGCGCCACGCCTACCAATATCAGCGTGCGAGGAATTGATAAGGAGTTGGTGGGGCAGGTGGCTGCCAAGATTCGCTCTTTCAGGCCGCCAGAACCCTATAAAGGCAAAGGAATAAAATACTCAGGTGAGCAAATTCGCAGGAAAGCAGGCAAGGCTGCTGCTTAACAGGAATTTTTTGGATCCAAGATGAAAGACAAACATAAAGTAAAAAGATTGAAAAAAGCACGAAAAAAGTTGGGGGCGAGAAAAAAAATCACCGGAACGGCGCAAAGGCCTCGATTGATTGTTTTTCGCAGTTCCAAAAACATTTATGCCCAACTGTTCGACGATGTTAAGGGCCAGGCGCTTACCGGTGTTTCGACGCTCACCCCTGATTTGCAAGACTCAGTCGTCAAAGCTGCAAACAAAACAGAGGCTTCCAAAGTGGTCGGCAAAGCCATTGCTGACAAGGCAAAATCCTTAAAAGTGAAGGCCGTGGTTTTTGACAGAAATGGTTATTTGTATCACGGCCGGGTCAAGGCGGTTGCAGAAGGCGCACGAGAGAACGGCCTTAAGTTCTAACAGAGCAAGTAATTAGTTTAGGAGAAATAATTGAAAAGATCGTTGAAGATTAGTCCCGGTGAACTGGACCTCAAGGAGCGCGTTGTTCACATTAATCGTGTGGCGAAGGTTGTTAAGGGCGGTCGTCGTTTTAGCTTTAATGCCATTGTGATCGTGGGCGATGGCAATGGTCATGTGGGGGTCGGTTTGGGGAAAGCTAATGAGGTTGCCAGCTCTATCACTAAGGGTTCTGAAAATGCCAAGAAGAACCTGGTTAAGGTGCCCATCATAAATGGCACCATACCCCATGCGATTTATGGCAAATCTGGGGCTGGCAAAGTCTTTTTGAAACCAGCGTCGCCTGGGACCGGGGTAATTGCCGGAGGCGCTGTCCGGGCCATCGTGGAGTCGGCCGGAATTCAAGATATTCTGACCAAGTCTATCGGATCTTCTAATCCTCATAATGTGGTTAAAGCCACCATCAATGCTTTGTCGAATATTTTGCAACTACCCGTTTTGGCTCGACAACGCGGTCTGACGTTTTCAGAGGTTTTTAATAAAACCACCATTTGACCTGATTGGGAATGTAGCAGATGGCTAAGAAAAAGAAACTAAAAATCACGCAAACGCGCAGCATTATCGGTCGCATTTTGAAGCAGAAGCGTACCATCGAAGCGTTAGGGCTGAAGCGCATGCACCATTCGGTGGTGCACGACGACACCCCGCAGATTCGTGGTATGATCAGCAAGGTCAGTCATCTTGTCAGCGTGGAGGAAGTTTAAGATTCATCGAGGAAAACATGGACTTGTCTAACTTAAAATATGCTCCCGGTTCAAAGAAGAAAAGAAAAAGGATTGGCAGAGGGCAGGGTTCTGGTTACGGAGGTACCTCTGGCAAAGGACACAAAGGTCAAAATTCGCGCTCCGGTTCCAAGACCTACCCATGGTTTGAAGGGGGGCAGATGCCATTGCAACGCCGGTTGCCCAAACGTGGCTTCACCAATATTTTCAAGAAGGTGTTTCAAATCGTCAACCTCAGGGATTTGGAGCGACTGGACAGGGTTGAAGCGATTACGCCTGAGACTCTGTATGAAAATGGTTTAATCAAGAACAAGCAGATTCCGGTAAAAATACTGGGCGTAGGTGAGCCAAAGAAGGGCATTGAGGTTTCTGCGCATGCCTTCAGCGCTTCGGCGCAGGAAAAAATAGAGAAAGCAGGTGGGAAGGTCATCTTGCTATGATTAGTGGCTTTCAGAGCATTTTTAAGATACCTGAATTAAAGCAGCGTATTTTGTTTACGGTGTTGATCCTGGTGGTGTACCGCATCGGCGGACACGTGCCGATTCCTGGCGTCAACAGCCAGGCGTTGATCGCCTTTTTTTCCGAAGCCAAACAGGGCGGCGGCTTGTTAGGCCTCTACGATTTGTTCGCTGGTGGCGCGTTTCGCCGGGCCACGGTGTTCGCACTGGGCATCATGCCGTACATCTCGGCTTCCATCATCATTCAGCTTTTGGGGGCCGTGGTGCCGTATTTCCAAAAGCTGCAAAAGGAAGGCGAAGAGGGGCGGAAAAAGATTACTCAATACACGCGCTATGGCACCGTCCTGATTTCCAGTTTGCAAGCCTACGGTGTAAGTGTCTTTTTGGAATCCATCCGAACCAGCGCAAATCTGCTGGTTGTACCCAATCCCGGGTGGGGATTTCGTCTGTTAACTTTGATCACCCTGGGCGCAGGCACTATTCTGATTATGTGGCTTGGTGAGCAAATCACCGAGCGCGGCATTGGTAACGGGATATCTTTGATCATTTTTATTGGCATTATCGCTACCTTGCCTAATGCATTGTTAGATGAATACCAACAGATTGCCGGTGGCAATCGCGCGATTCTAACTGAAGTGTTCTTATTGGGGCTGATGGTCATCACGGTGGCGGCGGTCGTCGCATTGACGCAGGGCACTCGAAAGATCCCGGTTCAGTATGCCAAGCGGGTGGTGGGAAGAAAAATCTATGGTGGCCAAAGTACCCATATTCCGCTGCGAGTGAACACGGCGGGGGTGATGCCCATCATATTTGCGCAATCTATTATGTTTGTACCGCGCACGATCTTGACCTTTTTTCCGAGCAGCGAATTTATGAACACCATAGCCCGCTATTTCGATTTTCAATCCATAGTTTATTGGATTGTTTACGGTATTTTGATCGTCTTTTTTACTTATTTTTACACTGCCATCGCCTTCAACCCTGTGGATGTTGCGGATAACATGAAAAAGTACGGCGGTTTCATTCCAGGGGTCCGGCCGGGGAAGAAGACCGCTGAATTTATTGACAACATTTTGACCAGAATAACTTTGCCGGGGTCGATTTGCCTGGCGGTTATCGCCATCTTTCCGTTCATAATCACACGGTTTGTGAATGTGTCTTTTAACTTTGCTTCGTTTTATGGTGGCACCTCTTTACTGATCGTCGTGGGTGTGGCATTGGATACACTGCAGCAATTAGAATCGCATCTGTTAATGCGTCATTATGATGGGTTCATGAAAGGTTCGAAGATTAAAGGAAGGCGACGGTTTTGATCAGTCGAAAACAACGGCACGTTGTTTGGGTTTGGGCATGATTCACATACGCAGCAAACGAGAAATCGAGTTAATCCGAAACAGTTGTGAAATCGTCGTTGGGGCCTTCGAATTAGCCAATAAGCTGATCGAGCCCGGGGTTGAAACGGGGCTTATCGATAAAGAAGTTGAAAAGTATATTGTGTCGAAAGGGGCGCAGCCCGCATTTAAGGGCTACCGTGGGTTTCCAGCGAGCACTTGCATTTCTGTTGACAATGAGGTCGTCCACGGCATTCCGGGCAATCGAATCCTCAGAGCGGGCGAGATCGTCAGTGTGGACATAGGTGTAGAATACCAGGGATTTTACGGGGACAGCGCTTACACCTACGCTGTGGGAGAAATCTCCTCGCAAAAGGTCCGTTTGCTCGAAGTAACGTTAGAAGCATTGCAAAAGGGTCTGGAACAAGCCAAAGCCGGCAACAGGCTGATGGACATTTCTTACACGATTCAAACGGTGGTCGAGAACGCTCATTGTTCCGTTGTCAGAGATTTGGTGGGGCATGGGATTGGTACCAAATTGCATGAAGACCCCCAGATTCCTAATTATGGTTCGCCTAATTCTGGACCCCGGCTCAGGTCAGGCATGGTCTTGGCCATAGAGCCCATGGTTAATATGGGGGACTATCAAGTAAAAACATTGTCGGACAATTGGACGGTGGTAACGGCGGATGGTTCGCCCTCAGCGCATTTTGAACATACTGTTGTGGTGACTCAAAATGGACCGGAAATTCTAACAAATCGGTTTTGATTCTTATGGCGAAAGAACCTCCCATAAAAGTAGACGGGACGATCATTGAAACGCTGCCCAACGCGACTTTTAGAGTTGAATTGGAAAACGGTCATAAAGTGTTGGCTCACATATCAGGTAAAATGAGGATGCATTTCATCAAAATTCTACCCGGAGATAAAGTCACTCTTGAGCTTTCACCTTACGATCTGAGCAGGGGACGCATCATCTATCGATACAAATGAGGCAAGAGCATGAAAGTAAGGTCTTCATTGAAGAGAATATGCGATAATTGTAAGATTATTCGCAGAAAAGGTCGGCTGCTGGTGATTTGCAAGAATCCGAGGCACAAGCAGCGTCAAGGGTAAGAACAAGAGTATGCAAGTATCTTAAGGAGGCTTTAATTGGCAAGAATTTCTGGAGTTGATTTACCGAAGGAGAAACGGGTAGAAGTTGGCCTGACTTACATCTTTGGCATCGGCCTTTCATCTTCAAAAAGCATTCTCAAAAAAGCCGGTGTGGATCCCGATAAGCGTGTCAAAGATCTGAGCAATGACGAAGTGGCCAAAATCCGCAACATCATTTCCTCCGATCATAAGGTTGAAGGGGCTTTGCGGACGGAAATAACCATGAACGTAAAGAGGCTCATGGATATCGGCTGCTATCGGGGGTTGCGTCACCGTCGGGGGTTGCCTGTGAGAGGTCAAAGAACGCACACCAACGCAAGAACCCGAAGAGGCGGCAGAAGGTCCGTGATAGGCGGCAGAAAGAAATCTTAGTTTTGTAATGATTGAAAGAGGACAACGTTAATGTCACCCCCAAAAAGACAAAAAGCTAAAAAGAAAGAAAAGGTAGAAGCGAATGGTGTGGCCAACATCAAGGCGACCTTTAACAATACGATCATTTCCCTCACCGATCAGTATGGTAACGTAATTTCGTGGGCGTCAGCCGGCAAGATCGGTTTTAAGGGATCCCGCAAAAGCACGCCGTTTGCAGCGCAATTAGCTGCTGAATCCGCTGCCAAAGAGGCCATGGAGTTGGGGTTGCAACGGGTGGAGGTGCTGATCAAGGGACCAGGGGCGGGGCGCGAATCGGCTGTGCGATCGTTGCAGGCAGCAGGTTTGGAAATCACAGCGATTAAAGATGTTACGCCTATTCCCCATAATGGTTGTAGACCGCCCAAAAGAAGACGTGTTTAGTGTTTAATTCTTATTCTGGAGGCATGGTTTTTTATGGCGAGATATATTGGTCCCGTTTGTAAAATATGTCGAAGAGAGGGGCAAAAACTATTTCTGAAGGGTTCAAAATGCACCTCTTCAAAATGTCCCATTGAAAAGAGGGCTTATCCGCCTGGACAACACGGGCGCATTCGTAGATTCAAGCAATCTGAGTATGGCATTCAATTGCGTGAAAAGCAAAAGGTACGCAGAACCTACGGACTGCTGGAATCGCAGTTCAGAAACTATTTCGCCACGGCCGAACGTCAGAAAGGAATAACGAGCGAAATTCTGTTGCAACTTTTGGAACGCAGATTAGACAATGTCGTCTACCGTTTGGGCTTTGCCTCGTCACGGAAAGAAGCGCGTCAACTGGTTAGACACCGGCATTTTTTGGTAAACGACAAGCTGGTGGATATTCCTTCTTATAGCCTCAAGGCCGGCGATGAAGTAAAAGTCAAAGAGAAGAGCAAAAAGTTAGAAGTCATTCACGCTTCGATGAAAAAGATGCGCGAGGGGCAGTTGTTGCCCTGGCTGGAGCTGGACAAAGCTCGCATGACCGGCACTATGTTGACTGTTCCCAAACGTGCTGACATTCCATTGGAAGCCGATGAGTCTTTAATTGTTGAACTTTATTCCAAATAAATTAGCGTATTTGGAGATATTAAAATATGATATGGCCTAATTTACAAATTCCTGAAAACGTGTTGCTGGATGACGTTAGCTATTCCAATTCTTATGGGAAATTCATTCTGCAACCCCTTGAAAGAGGGTTTGGTGTTACCATTGGAAACGCACTGCGTCGGGTCTTGCTTTCCTCTTTGCCCGGTGCGGCCATCACCATGATTCGCGTGGATAGCGTGCTGCACGAGTTTGCCACCATTCCAGGTGTGGTAGAAGATGTCTCAGATATGATCTTGAACCTGAAGCAGGTTCGTTTCAAACTCCTCAGCAAGCGCCCTGAAAAGGTGATGATTCATTTGAAAGGGCCCAATGATTTCAGAGCGGGAGCCATTCAGAACGGCACTACTGAGTTCGAAATATTGAATCCCGATCTGCACATTGCGACTTTGAACGAGGATGCTGACTTCGACATGGAATTGAGGATTTCTCGCGGGCATGGGTATGTGCCAGCCGAAGAGAACAAGCAGCCGGATCAGCCAATTGGCGCCATTCCCCTCGATGCCATTTTTACTCCCATTAGAAAAGCAACTTATCACGTGGAAAACACACGATTAGGGCACCGTACCGACTACGAGAAGTTGGTTTTGGAAGTGGAAACCGATGGCAGCATTACCCCCGACGATGCGCTCACTTACGCGGCTAAAATCCTGAAGGACCACATTCAACTTTTCATTAATTTCGACATCGAGCCTGAGGAAGAAGATACAGTGGAAGTGGATGAAGAGGTTCTGCAAACGCGAAAGCTGCTGCGAATGCCGGTTGACGAATTGGAGTTGTCGGTGAGATCTTACAACTGTCTCATGGCCGCCAACATAAAAACCATTGGAGATCTGGTCAAACGCGACGAGCACGAAATGCTGAAATTCAGAAATTTCGGCAGAAAGTCGCTGCAGGAATTGACAAAAATACTGGAAGAAAAAGGGCTTCATTTTGGTTTCGATACGGACAAGTACTTAAAGGGGGATAACGAATAGGAAGATGAGACACAGGAAAGCTGGAAGAAAGTTAGGCCGGACTGCGAGTCATAGAAAAGCATTGCTTGCCAACCTGGCGCAGGCCCTGTTTGAGCACAAACAAATCAAGACTACCACGGCTAAGGCAAAAGAGGCGAAGAGGACCGTCGAACGATTGATTACTTTTGCTAAAGGCGGCAGCGTGGCCGATCGCAGGCAGGTGCTAAAGGTGATCCGGGACAAGGCAATCGTCAAGCTTCTTTTCGATGAAATTGCTCCTACCTATATGGACCGGAAGGGCGGCTACACCAGGGTTATCAAGCTGGGCCGTCGAATGGGTGATGGTGCAGATATGGCTATTTTGGAGCTGGTGGGTTATGAAGGCGCGTTAATCGAGAAACTCAAGTCTCGCGAAGAAGAGAAAAGCAAGAAGAAGAAGCCCAAAAAAGAAACGGAAGCCGCAGAATAGCAGTTTGACCGGATGGGTACAGTATTTGGGTTGTTGCAAACAAAGGCCGGATGTTTGATTTAACAGTCGGCTTTTTTTATTTTTCCGGCTTCAACAAAAAAATCTGAGAATTGAGTGCTATGAGCGATGAAAACAAAGTCAGCGTGAGGGCGCCGAGAACGGTTACTCTCACGTGCAAGGGTTGGGGCCAGGAAGCGGCCATGCGGATGCTGATGAACAATTTGGATCCCGAAGTCGCTGAAGCTCCGGAGAAGTTGATTATCTATGGGGGGACTGGCAAAGCGGCGAGAAATTGGGATTGTTACCATGCCATCGTGAGGTGCCTGCAAAACCTGGAGAACGACGAGACGTTGCTCGTGCAGTCGGGTAAACCTGTGGGGATTTTTAGGACCCACCCTCAGGCCCCAAGGGTGTTGATCGCCAATTCATTGTTGGTACCGGCCTGGGCAAATGCGCAATACTTCCGCAACCTGGAAGACAAAGGGCTGATCATGTACGGCCAAATGACCGCGGGTAGCTGGATTTACATCGGCACACAAGGAATCTTGCAAGGCACTTATGAAACTTTTGCTGCTGCGGCTAAAAAGCACTTTGGCGGTGACTTAAAGGGCAAGCTCGTCGTCTCCGGTGGTTTAGGCGGTATGGGAGGAGCCCAGCCCCTGGCTGCCACCATGAACGGCGGTGCCTTCCTGGGAATAGAAGTGGACCGTAACCGAATTGCCAGGCGCCTTAAAACCGGTTATTGCGACCAAATGACCGAAGATTTGGATGAAGCTTTGAGAATCGTTTTGGAGGCTAAGGACAGCGCACAGGCCATTTCGGTGGGTCTGGTGGGGAATTGTGCGGAAGTCTTGCCCCAGTTGGTGCAAAGGCAAGTTGTGCCGGATTTGCTGACCGATCAAACCTCAGCTCATGACGAGCTCAACGGCTATGTGCCGGCCGGGCTGCCGCTTGAAAAAGCGCTGCAGTTGAGGACCCAGGATCCCGAGGAATACATTCGCAGAAGTTACGAGTCGATGGCACGCCATGTCAAAGCGATGCTGGAGCTCAACAAAATGGGCGCTGTGACTTTCGATTACGGTAACAATTTGAGGGGGCAAGCCCTCAAAGCAGGTGTGCAAGATGCCTTTGATTTTCCCGGTTTTGTGCCTGCCTACATTCGGCCGCTGTTCTGCGAAGGCAAAGGGCCATTTCGCTGGGTGGCACTTTCTGGCGATCCGGAAGACATTTACAAAACCGATGAGGTGGTTTTGAAGTTGTTTCCGGAAAATGAATCCCTTGTTCGCTGGATTGGTCTGGCCCGGAAACGGATTCAGTTTCAAGGGCTGCCTGCGCGAATTTGTTGGTTGGGCTATGGGGAGAGGGCCAGGTTTGGCCTGGCCATCAATGACATGGTTGGCAAAGGTGAAATCAAAGCGCCCATCGTAATCGGTAGAGATCACCTGGACACCGGCTCTGTGGCTTCCCCGAATCGAGAAACCGAAGGCATGCTGGACGGCTCCGACGCCATTGCTGACTGGCCCATACTCAATGGCCTGCTCAATGCCGTATCGGGTGCCACCTGGGTGTCGGTACACCATGGTGGCGGCGTTGGAATCGGGAACTCCATTCATGCCGGGCAGGTCGTCGTTGCCGACGGGACGCAAGAAGCCGCAGAGCGATTAGAGCGCGTGCTGACCAATGATCCAGGCATCGGCATAGCCAGGCATGCGGACGCGGGTTATCAGGGGGCAATCGACACCGCGAAGAAGCACGAAATAAAGATTCCCATGTAGTCCTCGTGAGAAGCTTTCTTTAGGGAGGGAAAGGCACCATTTGGAAAGCAACCCGCACCAGAAATTCGATTTTCCCGTCCCATTTGTACGCTTTAATCTTGACTTTAGCAAAAATTGAAGGCCGATTTATTAATCCAAAATGCTGAGGAGATCGCAACCGGGCAGGCGATTGCTGACTTTGCTCCGGCTAAGTGGTCGGTGTTTAAGGGAACCAGTCTCGCTGCCTTTGAGGGCAAAATCGTAGCCCTGGGGCCGAATCGCCAGGTTCAAGAAACGGTTGAAATGGCTGACAACGGGGTCACTATCGACGCTACCGGCAAAACCGTGACCCCCGGGTTCGTGGACTGCCACACACACCCAATTTTCAAAGATGCGCGTGAACAGGAGTTTGAAATGCGGGTGGTGGGAAAGAGTTACGAGGAAATTGCAGAAGCCGGTGGTGGGATTCGTGCCAGTGTTAGAAGTCTACGTCGAGCTTCCAAAGAGCAATTGGTGCAAGCAGCCCTGCCGCGCCTGGACCGCTTTCTCGCACATGGCACCACCACCATCGAAGCAAAATCGGGCTACGGGTTGACGCTTGAGGATGAAGTCAAATCGTTGGAAGTGATTGCCGAGCTGAATCGGTTGCACCCCCTCGATATCGTTCCCACCTTTTTGGGCGCACACGAGATTCCTGATGAATATCGAGGCCAAACGGGAAAGTATCTCGAGGTGGTCATCAATGAAATGCTTCCCAGGGTTGTGGAAAACAACTTAGCTGAATTCTGCGACATATTCTGCGAGGCCAATGTTTTCTCCACCCAGGAGGTGCGCAAACTATTTGCCGCGGCCAGGAATGCCGGTTTGAAATTAAAGATTCATGCCGACCAATTGACTGCCAACGGTGGGGCTTCGTTAGCCGCAGAATTTGGTGCCGTGTCAGCCGACCACCTGGAATACACCACAGCCGGCGATTGGGCCAACCTGCTGCACAACCAGGTCGTTCCTGTGCTCCTGCCAGGCGCTGTTTTTTTTATCGGCAAAGACAAGTACGCCAGGGCTCGTGAGATGGTGAAGATGGGCCTACCAGTCGCTGTCGCCACCGATTTCAATCCTGGGACCTGCATGTCCGAGTCCATGCCACTCATGCTCACCTTGAGCTGTCTGAAACTGAAGCTCACACCGGCCGAAACCCTTGTGGCCGCTACCTATCACGCCGCATTAGCCATTGATCGGGGGAACTTATTGGGCACTCTTGAAGTAGGAAAAAAGGCTGATTTAGTAATCTGGGATATTCCAAACTTTAAGCACATCCCCTATCATTTCGGTGTTAACCTGGTCAGGACCGTAATTAAGAATGGGAATATAGTTTATGAAATCCAAGACTCCCGGTGAACATGAATAAGTTGAATGGCAAGAGAATTAACCCAATCGTTTACGTTGTATTTGCACTCATGCCCATTCTTTCGAACGCGTGCAGTGGCGACAGTCCCATCGAAGGCTTCGACCTCACCGATGTCACCGACAGAGGGGAGATTCGCAACACCGTTCTTGACACGCTGCAGTTAGAGATGAGTTTTGACAATGAGCTCGCACCCACCGGCCATGCCGTGCTTTTGTCATTGGGCGCTTTTGACAACGTGACGACCAAAATCCTGTTGAGATTTGCCACCTTGCCGGATTCGCTGGTCATCAGCTCAGCGAAGGTGATTCTGCATCCACACGCCGTTATTGGGCGCAGCAAAGGTTCCTTTACGGCAACAGCCCGTCAGGTTACTACGGATTGGGACGAAAGCACGGTGACTTCTGAGAGTTTTGACGAGTCGCAGGCTACCACCGTCGTGGGCATGGCGGAGATATTCTCAACCATTGGCAATGCGACCAGCAAGGATTCGAGTGTGGTCATACCTATCGACCCGGCGTTGGTGAATGCCTGGATAGATTCTTCGGTGGCAAATCAAGGCATCTTGATCGACTTCTCCCGGGAACTTTTCATCGAAGAGTTTTTCTCAAAGGACAATTCGACCCAACGACCGCAATTGCAACTGCAGTATATGGTGGAAGATACGTTGCAGACGAACAGTTTTGTTGCCACGGCTGATGCCTTCCTGTTTAAAAGGACAAGTCCATTACCAAGCGGCCCCATTTATGTGGCTAACGGACTAAACCGGCGAAGCATTCTCAAATTTAAACTCTCTGAGATTCCCCGTGAGGCTACGGTTAGTAAAGCAATGCTGGATTTAAATATACAGCTCGGAAACACATTGCTCACCGGTGATGGCCTCAAGATTCAAGTTGTACCCCTACTTTCAGAATTTGTCTCGCCCGATTCCTTCAAAACGGATGCAAGTTTTGTTCTTGAGAGGGATGTGAGTGCTTCGGATGGTTCCATTCAGATGGACATTCGAAGTCTGCTTCAAACCTGGGTTTCCCAGACCAGAGAGAATTTTGGTTTTGTCATTAGATCGCGCAATCCAGATCGCGATGTCTCGCGCATTGCTTTTTTTTCCACGGAGATCGACACGAGTTTAGCCCCCAAAGTGGCAGTAGACTTCACGATCCCCCCCCAAGGTAAATGAGATTTAAGTTTTAGGAAACGAAGATGAAAACACGCAGTTTGGTATTTTTTGTTTTGTTGCTTGGCCTGTCAACCAGCTTGAGTGCTCAATCCTTTTATTCCAGAAAGGGCATTGGTCTGGTACACTATTTTGTAAGCGGACGAAGCGTAGCCATGGGAGGCGTGGGACTGGCCTTCATAGAGCCTCTGACGGTGAACTACCTGAATCCTGCAGCCCTGGCCGCCCTACCACTCACAACCGTTTCTGGCAATTTTTTACACCAGGCAGTCGATGTCAATGGTGCTTCACCCGATGCGTTCATATCCGATACCAACGTGGCCGGGTTGCAATTTGTTATTCCTATCAAGAAAGAGGTCATTTCAATCTCAATAGGGGCTGCCCCGTATAGCCGCATCCAATATGGCTTCAGCAATTTGGGGTCCGATGGGGAAAACTCGTACCGGGAAACCGTGTCGGGCGATGGTGGCGTCACAAGTGCCTTCTTCAGCTTGGCAGTCCGACCGGTCAAAAGATTCTATCTCGGAATCACCGGATTGTTTTATTTCGGCAGATTGAGCACTAATTGGCGCCTGGATTTCGTCAACTCGACACTGCAGGACGCGCGAGACAAAGTTTCACGTACTTTTAATGCTGGAAATTTTAGGGTTGGGGTGCTCTACAAGGTCAATTCAAGCTTGAATGTCGCAGCCGTGTTGTCCCCCTCTGTCACCCTGGACGCAAACAAAGAAGTTTCCACCCGCTTTTCAGAATTCACAGATTTCCCCAATTCAGACCTCGAACTCCCCCTGGCGTTTGGGCTGGGCACCTCCTGGAAGCTTAGCACCAAGATTCTGCTCGGCGCAGATTATTATACGGAGTTGTGGAGCAAAAGCAATTTCCAAGATGAGGGCATTGTAAACGACAGCCAACGAATTGCCCTGGGTATCGAGTTTTTACCAAATTCATCCGTTGCGGGTTCGTATCTTAGCCGAGTCGCCTACCGGGCAGGCTTTTTTTACCGAGATTTGGGTATTGAGGATCCAATAGGAGAAAGGGTAACGGAGTTTTTTGGTTCTATCGGACTGGGCTTGCCGGTCCGCTGGCGGGCGGGTAGGATTGACCTGGCCCTCGAAGGTGGTAGGCGGGGCTCGCTGTCCTCAAATCCCATCCGAGAGACGGTCGTTCGAGTTTCCGCCAGCATCTCTGTTGGACAAAAGTGGTTCTATCGCGGGGGACGACGGTAGTAACTGGATTGTAACATTTTGCTTGATTTTTAGCGGATTATTTAGTAAAATCAAGAGCTTCAGTCCTCAGAGAATAAATCCACTTTCTAAGAAAATCAAATCTTTGGGAGGAAAAAGTGGCTTTCAAAGTTGACCTCAAGACGGTATTGAATGGTTTGATTCGATACGGGGTGCTTTTATTGACGATAATGGTTGCTTTAAGTCTAATCCAGGACGGTGCAATTGCTCAGAAAAAGAAAAAGAAGAAGAAGGGCAAAAAGCATAGCGAAGAGTATGAGCAGGCTTATCGGGATTCTCTGAAAAAGGAATACACTAAGAAACTAAACCTTTACTGGAGTTTCGGGTACGAAAACTACAAAAACAAGCAATATGCCGATGCATCAAGGCACTTTTGGAGAGTGGCCAGAATGGATACCACAAACAAATTTCCAAAGGTTTATCAGTACCTTGGACAAAGCTATTTTCAGCTCCAAAAGCCAGACACAGCGCAAATCGTATATGAAATGGGCATCAAGAAATATCCCAAAGAAGCCCATTTGCATCGCATGCTCGGTTACATCTTGAGTCAGCGAGAGCAAACGGACGCGGCCATTGAGCAGTATGAGGCTGTCGTCAAACTCGAGCCCAAAGCTGTGGATGATTGGCGACAACTTGCAAATTTGTATGTTAGGACCGACAGGATGGAAGATGCCATCAGTGCTTATGAGAAAATCGTTGAGCTGGTCCCCGAGGACGTCCAGGCCTCCAATACGCTGGCCGAATTGTTGAAATCCACGGGAGACATCGAACGCGTAATCGCAGCGAAAGAGGAAGCTGTGGCCAAGGATTCAACCAACACGCAGCTCTTGTTTGAGCTTGGCAAAATCTATTTCGATCAGTCTGAATATGAGAAGGCCATCGAAAAATTCAAAGCTTTGTTGAAAATAACCCCCGATGACGAGAATGCGTTAGAATATGTTGGCAATGCCTATCAAAGCATGGAACGGTATCGATCGGCCATTGCTGAATTCAACAAGGTTCTGAAACTTGAGGCCGGCAACAAGAAAGTGTTGGCAGAAATCAGCCGTTGTTACCGGGGTTTGAACAATTTCCCCCGGGCTCGAGCTTACGCCAGAAAGGCTCTTGCGGTTGATAACCAGTATGGACTGGGTTGGATTGTTTTGGGGGAAGCTTACGAGGCCAGCGCAGAAAAGTGTGTGAAAGCCAAACGAGGTAAGATTGACTTCAACGACAAATTGGTCTACGAAAAGGCTTATTTCCAATACCGAAAAGCTTTATCTGACCTTGAGTACAAGGGCGACGCCGAGAGAAAAATCAATTATTTGCGAGGTGTCTTACCGACAAAAGAAGACAAGTTCATGCACAAGAATCAGAAGCAACCTAAAGGTGATTGTTACAAGTGGATGCGGTAGGGACCTGAAAGTCTAATAACAAACAAGGAATACTGTTGGAGCTGATAAAAAAGACAGATCCCCAATTATACCGGGCTATCGTAGATGAAATCCACAGACAGAATGAAAAGCTTGAATTAATAGCGTCCGAGAATTTCGTCAGTCCTGCCGTGTTGCAGGCCATGGGGCAGGTCATGACCAACAAATATGCCGAGGGTTACCCGGCTAAGCGATATTACGGCGGTTGCGAATTTGTAGATGTTGCAGAAGAATTAGCCCGAGACAGAGCCAAGAAACTTTTCCAAGCGGAACACGCCAACGTACAACCCCACTCAGGTTCCCAGGCCAACATAGCGGCCTATTTTTCTTTCATAAAGCCTGGGGACACGATTTTAGGCATGAATTTGTCCCATGGGGGGCATCTGACCCACGGCAGTCCGGTGAATTTTTCCGGGCGAATTTTCCGGGTAGTCTTTTATGGCGTCAATCGAGAGACTGGGCGCATCGACCTGGACGAAGTGGCGGCTGTGGCCGAAAAAGAAAAGCCGCGGCTCATCATCGTCGGTGCCAGCGCCTACGCCAGAGCTATCGATTATGAATCCTTCAGATGGATTGCTGACAAAGTGGGGGCATATCTTGTTGCCGACATTGCTCATCCCGCGGGCTTGATCGCCTGTGAATTGTTGCCAAGTCCAATGCCCCATTGTCATGCCGTGACCACGACAACACACAAGACTCTGCGCGGGCCCCGCGGCGGCATGATTCTGATCGGAAAGGATCAAGAAAATGATTTGGGGATAAAGACGCCCAAGGGGCGGACCAAACTCTGGTCTGAAATCATCGATTCTAACGTCTTTCCCGGCTTTCAGGGCGGCCCTCTCATGCACATCATCGCAGCCAAAGCGCTGGCCTTCAAAGAAGCGCTGCAGCCAGACTTCAGAGAGTATTCTAAACAGGTTATCCGGAATGCACAAACTCTGGCCAATGAACTGATGGAGATGGGATATCATGTCGTCTCAGGCGGCACCGACACGCATCTGATGCTGGTCGACTTGCGCAACAAGGGCTTGACCGGCAAGCAGGCCGAACAGGCTTTGGAACAAGCGGGCATCACGGTCAACAAGAACATGGTTCCTTTCGATGACCAGAGTCCCTTTGTGACCAGTGGCATTCGTTTAGGGACGCCGGCTTTGACAACCCGCGGCATGAAAGAAAAGGAGATGGCGGAAATCGCAAAGTTCATCGATTCCGTTTTGTCGCAGATTGACGATAAGACTGTGATCAAAGAGGTCGCCCATGAGACTTTTGAGCTGTGCGAGCGATTTCCGTTGTACCAGGTGCCGGACTGAACGATCATGCGCTGCCCTTACTGTAAATATGAAGATAGCCGCGTCATCGACTCTCGTGCCAGCAACGAGGGGCGGGCCATAAGAAGGCGAAGGGAGTGCTTGTCATGCAAACGGAGATTCACCACCAAGGAGCATGTGGAAGAGTCTCCGCTTATGGTGGTCAAAACGGATGGACGGCGTGAAATCTATGATCAGAGTAAGCTGAGGCGAAGCCTGCAAATCGCCTGCATCAAAAGGCCCATTTCTGTGAACACCATCGATGATATCGTGACGAAGATCGAAGGTCGATTGCGCGACAAATCCCAGGATGAAATCAATTCTCGTGAAATCGGGGAGTTGGTCATCAATTACCTTCGAGAACTGGATGAGGTCGCCTACGTAAGATTTGCTTCCGTTTATCGCAATTTTCAGGATAAGGAAGAATTCTTGAGCGAGCTGGAGGGCCTAAAGGAACTCGGCAAATAGAACAGACTTAAAAGTTGTGGAATGATATTGGGCAGATAGATTTGGTTGTCCCATTCTTTTGAGGGTTACCACTATCTGCTGTTTTATGTTTGGACACATGGAGAACAAACCCAAAGGAACCGACGTGAGAGAAATGCCCTTTCTCGATCATCTGGAAGAATTGCGTTGGCGACTGATAAAATCAATTGCCGCAATCGTCCTCAGTGCCATCGCGGTCTACTTTTTTTCTGACAAGGTCCTTTCTTTGCTGATAAGGCCCTACAACCTGGCGGCGGAGAATTTGCAAAAAACCAACGTACAGCGATTGATTTTTTTGACGCCCACCGGGGGCTTCATGATTCGCATTAAGCTCTCTATTTTTGTCGGGATTTTGATTTCTTTGCCGGTGATATTCTACCAGGTGTGGAAGTTTGTGGTGCCAGGGCTTCTGCAAAAAGAGCGTAAATATGTGCCTGTGGTGGTTTTGTTCTCCACCTTCTGCTTCTTGACCGGAGCGTTGTTCTGTTATCTGGTGGTTTTGCGGTACGGGCTGCGGTTTTTATTGAGTTTTGAAACGGCTGATCTGGCGGCCACTATTTCCGTCAACGAGTACTTGCAATTTGTCACCATGTTGATTCTTGTTTTTGGTTTGGTTTTCGAGCTCCCTGTTTTGTCTTTTTTTTTGACGAAAATTGGTCTTCTCACACCCCCCTTTTTGCGTCACTACCGGCGGCATGGGATTGTCATCATGGTTATTCTTGCTGCGATGATTACGCCCCCCGACGTTTTTACACAGGTGCTTTTAGCCGGCCCACTCATCATGCTGTATGAAATCAGCATCCTGGTTTCAAAAATCGCGGTGCGCAAGTCTTAGTCAATTAATAATCAAGTAACCTCAGCAGTGAGACGAAATACTAAATTGGGATCTGGAGGAAGCAATTTATGGCTATAAAGGCAGACAGATGGATCAAGAAGATGGCCCTGGAACATGACATGATTTCGCCCTTCATCGAGAAACAAGTTCGGGACCAGGTCATTTCTTACGGCGTCTCATCTTACGGCTACGACATCAGAATTGCTGATGAGTTCAAGATTTTCACAAACCTGAACTCTACTATTGTCGACCCCAAGCAGTTAGATGCCAAATCTCTCGTCGATTTCAAAGGGGAGGTGTGCATTATTCCGCCTAATTCATTTGCCTTAGGACGAACCATTGAGTATTTCAAAATTCCCAGAAAAGTCATGACCATTTGCGTGGGCAAGTCGACTTATGCCCGCTGTGGCATTATCACCAATGTCACGCCTTTGGAGCCGGGATGGGAAGGGTTCGTGACCCTGGAGATTTCTAATACCACGCCCTTGCCAGCCAAGATCTATGCCGGCGAGGGAATCGCGCAAATTCTATTTTTCGAAAGCGACGAGGATTGCCTAATTTCTTATGCGGACAAAACCGGTAAGTATCAGGCACAAAAGGGCATCACTTTGCCCAAAGTATGAAATTCAATTGTGAGTATTATGAATAGAAGTCCTCAATATGCCGATTTGCATCTACATTCAAACAGATCAGACGGGTTTTGCACGCCCGATCAATTGGTTGAAAAAGCCTTAGAACATAATCTTAAGGCGATTGCAATAGTCGATCATGATGACATCAGTGCTCTGGAGGAGGCCATCCCGTTCGGAAAGGAGAAAGGCATTGAAGTCATCCCGGGGGTAGAATTGAGTGTGCAGCACAACAATCTGGAGTTCCACCTATTAGGCTACTGCTTTGACCTCGGCAACCCCGAATTGCAGGCGCAGCTAAGGCTGTTCAAAGAAAACCGTGTGCAGAGGGCCCGGAAAATTGTGAACAAGTTGTCTAAATTGGGCGTCGCTATTTCTTTTGAAGAGGTCATTCAGAGGGCGGGCGAGGGTACGGTCGGCAGACCCCATATTGCTGAGGTCTTGCTGGAGCAGGGGTGTGTGTTTTCTTTTCAAGACGCTTTCAATCGTTACCTCGGCAGCGGCAAGCCAGCCTACGAGCAAAACTTCCGGATGGATTTCATTACGGCGCTCAGATTGGTGCGTGGTGCAGGTGGGATCTGCTCCATTGCTCATCCAGCCCTGGTGTTGGATGACGAGATGATTTACCAGTTAATCAAAGCAGGCATCGAAGGCATCGAAACCATTCATCCCAAACACAACCTGGAGAAAACGCGCTATTTCAGCGAAATTGCGAGAAGGAACGGCCTGGTTGAAACCGGAGGGTCCGACTATCATGGTGGCAAGAAAGGGGAGGAAGCCCTGGGGCATTACAGAATTTCAATGGAAAACGTGTTGAGATTGAAGGAAATATCTTCGTGTTAGTGAGAGCGTATGATTGTTGAGAAGATAGAGGTCGGCGTATTTGCGGAGAATTGCTACATGGTCGGCTGTGAGGAAACGCGTGAGGCCGTCGTTATCGATCCGGGAGATGAAATAGCTAAGATTCTCGACCGAATCGAAGACAGGGCCCTGAATATAAAATATATTTTGCTTACCCACGCCCATCTGGATCATGTAAAAGAGGTCCAGACTTTCAAGAGAAGCCTGCCGGTGCCGATTCTCATGCACGCAGCGGACCAGTTTCTTCTGGACAATTTGCCGGCACAAGCAGCGGCCTTTGGCCTGACGACCTCAGGAATTCCTCATGTTGATGTAAACATCGACGAGGGCGACGAAATAGCGTTCGGCCAGCTCCGATTCAAGGTGCTGCACACGCCGGGCCATTCCCCTGGCAGTGTTTCCTTCGTGGCCTCGAATGCTGCTTTTGTTGGAGACGCCCTATTTGCAGGCTCCATTGGTAGAACCGATTTGCCTGGTGGAGACTATGATTTGCTCATGAAATCAATCAGAGAAAAGCTGTTGACCCTGCCGGAAGCAACAGAAATCTATCCGGGTCACGGTCCAGTTTCCACCATTGGCCACGAAAAACAAACCAATCCTTTTCTAACAACTGCGTTGCGATGACGATGTTGCGCAAGCAACGCATCGAACTGAAGTATGGAGAAGTCAATGAGTAATCTTGCGAACAATCGAGTCACCCTGGCTCAAGTTAAAACAGACCCCCAAATTCAAGCCTACATCAAAAGAGCGGATGAATACTTGGGCATAAGCGGATACACCGAACATGGCAAACGGCATTGCGGTCTGGTCGCCAAATTCGCTTACGATATCTTAACCCAATTGGGCTTTCCTGAACGCGACGCCGAACTCTCGGCCATCGCTGGGTATTTGCACGACATCGGCAACGTATTCAGCAGAAAGAGCCATGCTTACACGGGAGCCGTGCTTGCGCACACTTTGCTGAAAGACCTGAACATGGATATGGATGAAATCACGGAAATCGTTGCCGCCATTGGAGGCCACGATGACGATGGGTGTGAACCTGTAAGCCGCATTGCCGCCGGGCTGGTACTGGCGGATAAATCCGACGTCCATCGCTCTCGGGTAAGAAATCCCGACATGATCAAATTTGACATCCACGACCGAGTCAACTATGCCGTGGAAAAATCGAAACTCAGGGTTGATCGAGAGCACAAAACCATCAGCCTGGAACTTGAGATTGATTTGAATATCTCATCTGTCATGGAGTATTTTGAAATCTTCCTCAACCGCATGTTGTATTGTAAGCGGGCTGCCAATTTTTTGGCCTGCACGTTCAGCCTGGTGGTCAACGAAAACCGTCTACTTTAAAGATCGCGTTTTGTTGTGCAAAAATAACTTGCAAATTATTTATAAATTTATTATAATAAAAGTACTTTGCTTAGGTATTGAAACGAAAAGGGATAGCGATATCCCTTTTTATTTGTTAAAGTGTTCTTTGAAATTTTCCTCACTGTTCTACCCTTTGGTCCCCGCGAACTCAGAATGTTGTGAAGGCATTCGAATTAATATGGTGATTAGGAAGGTGATGTTTTTATCGCAATGAAAAAAGAGATCATAATTAATTCCACAGTTAGCGAGACGAGAATTTCCATATTAGAAGATGGCAGGTTGGCCGAACTTTTTGTTGAAAGGCCTGAAAATGAGAGAATGGTCGGTGACATCTACCTGGGTAAGGTGGTCAATGTGGTGTTGGGGCTGCAAGCCGCATTTGTCAACATTGGTCACCCTCAGGACGCTTTCTTGCATTTTTCTGATATAGGGAACGTTCTTGTGGATTACAAGGTATTTGCAGACTTAAATGGTTCAAGGAATAATTCTCACGGAAAATATGGGAGGCCAGTTCCTAAAGAAGGGCAAGAAATCTTAGTACAAATCATTAAAGAACCTATCAACAAAAAAGGTGCGAGGGTAACAACAGAAATTTCCATTCCTGGACGATTTTTGGTTTTGGTTCCTAAGTCAGACGCAGTAGGTGTGTCGAAAAAAATCAATCGAGTTAAGGAAAAACGAAGGCTCAAAAAAATTGTGCGCGGGATCAAGCCTGACGGCTTCGGGTTAATCGTGAGAACAGTGGCGGAAAATCAAGATGAAAAAGCATTAAAAGCTGATTTGGATAACCTGATCAGGGAATGGAAAAAAATTCAAAAAAAACTCAGAGGCAAATCCCCTCCATCTTTGATTCACAAAGATATCGCCATGGCTTCGAGCGTTATCCGAGACCTGTTCACCAGCGATGTTCAAAAATTGGTGTTGGATAACAAGAAATTGTACAAACAGATTTCTGGGTATCTTAAGGACGTTGCGCCGTCGTTGTACAACCGGGTTAAGTATTATGGCAATCACAAACCCATTTTTGACGCTTACGGCATTGAAGCAGATATTGAGAAGGGCCTCTCCCGCAAGGTCTGGACGCCAAGTGGGGGGTACATCATTTTTGATCACACGGAAGCGCTGGTTGCCGTGGACGTCAACAGCGGTAAGTTCCTCGGGCGCAAGGAACCTGAAGCAAACATTTTGAAAATCAATTTAGAAGCGGCCAAGGAAATTGCCCGGCAACTGCGCTTGCGCGACATGGGCGGGCTGATCATCATCGATTTTATCGACATGACGGATCCGGCCAACAAAAAGAAGCTTTACGAGCATTTCCGTCGTGAACTGCGAAAGGACCGCGCCCAGGCGAATATTACACCCATCAGTGAATTTGGCTTGATCGAAATGACGCGCGAGCGGGTGAGGCCGAGTTTGCTTTATACTTTTAGCGAGTCTTGCCCCACTTGCGACGGTACCGGGCGGGTTGTGTCAAAAACGACGGTGCTGACGCGAATTGAGCGGGCGATTAAGCGACTCAAATCCGAGTGCAGAGAATGGTCTCTGCAGCTTGTTGTGCACCCTTCGATTGCGCACTATTTGACTTCCGGATTCAACAACAAGGTGCGCAGAATGATGTGGAAATATCGATTGAAAATTGAAGTTCTCAGGAACGACGGGTTAAGAACCGACCAGTTCAAAATAATCTTGAAAAAATCTCAACAAGAAGTCACAGACCAGTTCTTATCGTAAGCAGGATGCAGTCATCAAAACGAAATGTTCTTAACGGGAGGTAGATTGAATGTATGCTATCGTTGATGTTGGTGGGGTCCAACTAAAGGTACGACAAGACGAGGAGGTCCTGGTTCCCAAGTTGGCTGGCGAAGTCGGCCAGGAAGTAGTATTTGACAAGGTCTTGTTCCTCTCTGACAAAGGCAAGACCAGGATTGGCCAACCGACGGTCAAGGGGGCCTCTGTTAAAGCAAAAATCCAGGGCGACGCCCGCGGCAAGAAGGTCATTGTTTTTAAGAAGAAAAGACGCAAGGGTTACAAAGTAAGAAGGGGGCATCGTCAGGAATACACGGCGGTGACCGTTGAAAGCATCAATACCAAGGCAGCCCAAAAGGAGGCAAAATAAGAGATGGCACATAAGAAAGGTGTAGGCAGCTCCAAAAATGGTCGGGACAGCAGGCCGCAATTTTTGGGGGTGAAGAGATTTGATGGCCAGCATGTGTCCGCAGGTAGCATTTTGGTACGCCAAAGAGGCACGCGGTTTCATCCCGGCCACAATGTTGGATTGGGCAAAGACGACACGTTGTTTGCCAAGGCCGACGGAATTGTGAAATTTCAGAGGCAGGGTCGTTACAAGAAAAGGGTCAGTGTGTTGCCCGCCAAATGACGTAAAACAACTCATAATGCCAAAGGCCAATAGATATATTCTTTTGGCCTTTTTCGTTGACGGAATCAGGTTTTCTGAATCGCGGAGCGTGGCGTTCAGCAAAGTCTGCAACCAGAAAAGGAGATAGGTCTATGAAAATAACCATCGTCGGGGCAGGGCATGTGGGGGCCACAACCGCCCAGAGAATTGCTGAGAAAGAATTGGCCCGAGAAATCGTTTTAATCGATGTCATCGATGGACTACCCCAGGGGAAGGCGCTGGACATGTGGGAATCCGCTCCTGTCCAGGGTTTCGACACCCGCGTGGTTGGCTCTAACGAGTACGATACCACGGCGGACTCAGACATCGTCGTGATCACCGCGGGTCTGGCGCGCAAGCCCGGAATGAGCCGGGATGACCTTTTGGGGAAAAATACGGCCATCGTGCGAAGCGTGGTTGAAAATATCGTCAATGTGTCTCCTGCCTGCAAGATCGTGATGGTTACCAATCCTCTGGATGTGATGACCTACGTCGCATTAAAGATAAGCGGCTTTGAACCGAACCGTGTGTTTGGCATGGCCGGCGTGCTTGACACAGCCCGTTATCGGGCATTCATTGCCATGGAGTTAAATGTGTCGATACGCGATATTCAAGCCATGGTTCTCGGAGGACACGGGGATGATATGGTGCCCCTGCCACGGTACACCACGGTCTCGGGAATGCCTCTGACCCAATTAATGGATCAAGATAGAATTGAGAGTATCATTGCACGCACACGACAGGGGGGCGCGGAGATCGTCAGACATCTAAAAGAAGGCAGCGCCTACTACGCACCTTCTGCGTCGATAGCGGAAATGGTCGAGGCTATGGTTAAGGACTCCAAACGGGTCCTGCCCTGTGCTGCCTGGCTAAGTGGGCAATACGGCATCAGCGATTTATATGTTGGGGTGCCGGTTAAGATTGGCAAGAACGGCGTAGAACACATCTATGAGATTGATTTGACCCGGGAGGAATTGGAGTCCTTGAGAACTTCGGCCGAACAAGTACGAAAAAATGTGAGCAAGTTGAGTTTCTGACCGGATTCTGATAGCAAGTCATGTTACAAAAGCGGCACATCGCCGCTTTTTTTTGTATTTTGAATAAAAATACCTGTTTACAAAAACTATGCCAGGCCTTCTAATTTAACCTTGACAATCAGTACGAATTGTTTTATATTTAGCAGAACCTGTGGGAGCCTCTATTCCCATGTGCAGGAGGAAGTGGCATGTTTATTTCCGAACAAGAAGTGGAAAAGATTGCGGCGTTAGCAAAATTGCGTTTTTCAAAAGCTGAGCAGGCAAGAATCGCCGGCCAGCTTAGAAAGATCGTCTCTTATGTTGAAAAACTGGACGAGCTGGATACCGAGCACGTAGCACCCACACATCAGGTTATTGACGTAAAAAACGTGTTGAGGAAAGATGAGGTTGAACCCTGGCTCTCTCAGGATGAGGCTCTGCAGAATGCACCTCAGTCAAAACAGGGTTATTTTAGCGTGCCCAAAGTAATTGCATAACGGGTGTTGTTAAACGAATTCTTGTAGGGAATCGATCCGTGGCTGTTGACAGCAACACAAAATATATTTTTATTACTGGCGGCGTGGTCTCTTCTTTGGGCAAGGGCATTGCTTCGGCCTCCATTGGATTGATTCTAAAGTCAAGGGGGTTGAAGGTGACCATCCTGAAGTTCGATCCCTACATTAACGTCGATCCAGGCACGTTGAGTCCATATCAACATGGGGAGGTTTACGTCACCAACGATGGCGCGGAAACCGACCTTGATCTGGGACATTACGAACGGTTCATCGATGAAGACCTCAGCAAGCAAAACAATGCCACCACCGGCCAAATTTATTACACCGTAATTACCAAAGAACGCCACGGCGACTACCTGGGTAAGACCGTGCAGGTGGTTCCTCACATTACGGATGAGATCAAGAATCGAATCCGGAAGGCTGGCCTCGAAAACGTGGTTTATGACGTGGTTATTGCCGAGGTAGGCGGTACCATTGGCGACATTGAAAGTTTGCCCTTTTTGGAGGCCATCCGGCAGTTTTGCTTAGAGGTCGGCGTGGAAAACGCCTTGAACATCCACTTGACCCTGGTGCCCTTCATCAAGGCTGCCGGGGAATTCAAGACCAAGCCGACCCAGCATTCGGTCATGCGATTGCGAGAAATCGGAATTCAGCCGGACATCCTTTTGTGTCGTTGTGAGAGCCGTTTAGACGAGGAGTCAAAGACCAAGATCGGTCTTTTTTGTAATGTGCCGAAAAGTGCGGTGATTGAAGCCCGGGACGTGGAGACGATTTATGAGGTCCCCCTGGTTTTTGAAGAAGGCAACGTGGGCAATATCATCACCGAAAAATTGAACATCAAAACGCTTCAACCTGACCTGGCGGAATGGCATCAGTTTGTGCGAAAAATCAAACAGCCAGAACGCCACGTCAAAATTGCTATTTGCGGCAAATACATCGGTCTGCAAGATTCCTACAAAAGCATCATCGAAGCCTTCATTCATGCCGGGGTCGTGAACAATGCGCATGTCGAACTAAAGTGGGTTGATTCTGAGGCGATCGAAAACAATGGCATCGGCAGTCTCCTTGCGGACGTCTCCGGGCTTCTCGTGCCGGGCGGTTTTGGCAGCCGGGGCATTGAGGGAAAAGTCGCTGCCGCTGATTACGCCCGGAGAAACAAGTTGCCCTATTTTGGCATCTGCCTGGGGTTACAATGTGCGGTCATCGATTTTGCTCGTCACGTCTGCAATTTGGAAGGTGCGAATAGTGCCGAGTTCGACCCCGATACCAAATACCCCGTCATCGACCTCATGGAGACCCAAAAGGATGTCACCAATTTAGGAGGCACCATGCGCCTTGGAGCTTTTAAATGCGCGATCAGACCGCAAACGCGTACGCATGCCGCTTACGGTAAGGATATGATTTCCGAGAGGCACCGTCATCGCTACGAGTTGAACAATTCATTTGTCGACATTTTCGAAGAGCACGGGATGTTAGCAGCGGGCACCAATCCAGACACAGATCTCGTAGAAATCGTAGAGTTGCAGGATCATCCCTGGTTTATTGGGGTCCAGTTTCACCCGGAGCTGAAGTCGAGGGCTCTAAATCCACATCCGCTGTTTCGTGATTTTCTTAGCGCGGCTTTAAATCATAAGCAAAACAACTGATGATGTCAGCTCATCACTGTTGCAGAATTGAAAAAAACCAATTCTGGCCGATATTAGAGAGAGTGGAAACTTGATTACCCGATTTTCATATTGCCTCACTTTGGTGCTGTTTATTTTTTCTTGTCATTCTCAAGAAGATGTGTCTTCTAATGCACCGGAGTTGACCGAACTGCCGGCTCAGGAAGGGTGGAACTCCACGTTGACAACCACCAGTCAAGGAAAATTTCAAGCGGTCATAAAGTTCGAACATATGGAAAAATTTACGAAGAAAAAAGTTACCCAATTTGATCAAGGCGTTGAGATCGATTTTTACGATGACAGCGGAGCACATTCGTCAAAGGTCTACGCTGAGAATGCTACCCTGAACGACAGGAGCAAAAACGTGGAATTGGGTGGGCGTGTGGAGGTGCATGGCGACAACGGCATCATCCTGAGAACGGAAAAACTGCTTTGGAACGAAGCCAAGGGTTCCATGTCTTCAGACGAATATGTTACCATCATCACGGCGGAGAACGATTCGATGTATGGCTATGGTTTCGAATCCGGGCAGTCTTTGGAAAATTGGACCATTAGCAAGCCGTGGGGCGCCAGCCCGAAAAAGTTGAACACTGAGGCGTTGGACAAAACCACAGAATCCAACCATGGTAGCCAGAATTAGTTTGCCATTGTTGATGCTGCTCTTGCTCGACATTCCGTTGGGACACACCCAGGAAGGTCGATTGCGCTATCGGGCTGATGTGTTCAAACGGGAGCGCGTGGGTCGACAGGTACTGCAGATTTTTGAAGGGCACGTGAGATTTGAGCAGAATCAAACGAAAATAAGCTGTGACAAAGCCGTTCAGTATGTGGGTCTGGGCAAGACCATTCTGAGCGGTACGGTCGAGATCAATGACAAGAACCGCACCTTGTTTGCCGATACCGTTTACTTTTATGATCGGGTGAAAATGGAGGTTGCAGTCGGCAAGGTGCGTGTGGTGGCTGATGCGGACACGACCACGGGGAACCGCATGACATACTACGAGGCCCAGGACAGTCTGGTGTCCGAGGGTGACGTCGAAGTGATCAGCCCCAAAGAACAGACGCGGCTAACGGGTGGCTATCTCAGTTACAATAGAGCCAGCGGGGCTGGCATGGTGTTAAAAAATCCGGTTTTGATTCAATACGACAGTCTGAACACTGAGATGATGCGCATTGTCAGTGACACCTTGGAGACTTTTGAGGGAGGCAGCCATGTTCGAGCAATTCACAACGTCGACATAAAGCAGGCAGGCATTGAAGCGACCTGCGGAAAGGCGGATTACTTCAAACCGCACGGTCTGGTAGTATTGCGGGACCATCCCAGGGCCTGGCAACGGAATCAACAAATCTCAGGCGACACGTTGGAAATCTATTTGAAAGAGTCAAAACTGCAGCGTGCAAGGGCGTTAGGCCACGCGATCACCACCTCTGATGCCGACACTTTGAACAAGGGGCGTTGGGTCAACAAGTTGACGGGTCAGCGCATCGATTTGTACTTTGTTGACGAAAAGCTCGAGAAAGTCATTGTAGCGGACCAGGCTACCAGCGTTTATCATATCATAGAAGACGATCAGTACAAAGGTGCTAACGAGGTTTCCGGGGACCAGATCACGCTGTTTTTGTCCGCAAAAGGCGCGGTGAGCCGGATTCATGTTGAAAGCAGTCCTGGAAGTTCTAATGGAAAATACAAACCGCCGAGCATTTGAAAATAAATTCAATGGTTCGAGAACACGATGGGCACAAATACTCATTCTTAAACCAGAATAAAGAGCAAGGTGATTCCCAGGAATATCGATTGGCTCCAGATTATTTGACGGCGACTTATGACAAATTGCTCAAGACTACGGAAGAAGAAGTCGGCCGATTGGTCGTAATCAGTGATGACGATGAGTGCCGGAAATCTTTCATCTCGCTGTTGACCGGCGGATATTATGCCTCGAAGAAGATCGAGCTCATACAGTCGAAATACATTGAATTAGGGAAGGTCATAACGCACAACAAGAACAAGCTGGAGATATTCGGGATTTCTGTTGAACGGAGGTTCTTGCAAAAGTTAGAACGGATGGCAGAGAGCCTGGTTGGGTACATTCTCTTGATTGGTACCAAGAAAGCTTACGACAAAATGAGCTACTTGGGATATTTAATGAATACTCTCAGAAAGAACATCGAGGTGCCTTATGTGGTGGCGTTTGACCGTTCCCGGGACCCGCGCGGCAAGCACGTGCCGTTCATTCAACACGCTTTGCGATTAGATGAGCAGGAGCCATTTGTGGAATTCGACATACACAAAATTGCCAGTGTGAATCGTTTGTTACATGAGCTTATACCAGCTACTACCACGATGAAGATGCCAAAGACTCAAGATAGAACCCGAGAAGAAGCCCCTCCGGCCAGGTTAAGGTCGGAAAACCTGGTTAAAATTTACAAGAAGCGCAAGGTTGTAACCGGGGTCAGCGTCGAATTGAAGCAGGGGGAAATCGTTGGTTTGCTGGGACCGAACGGTGCAGGCAAAACCACAACCTTTTACATGATCACTGGCATGGTCCGGGCCAATGCGGGCAGAATATTCATCGATGATCGGGACATTACGACCTTGCCCATGTACAAACGCGCCCGCCTGGGGATCGGTTATCTCTCGCAGGAACCTTCCATTTTCAGGAGGCTCACAGTTGAGCAGAATATCATGGCTATCCTTGAGACCATGCACCTTTCCAAAAAGGAACGCAGGAATCGCCTGGCAGAGCTGTTGGAAGAGTTGAACATTGCCCCCTTAGCCAAAAACAAGGCCTACACGCTTTCCGGCGGAGAACGTCGACGCGTGGAAATAACCCGGGCGCTGGTGACTAAGCCCAAATTCATGTTGCTCGACGAGCCCTTTGCTGGTGTGGATCCAATCGCTGTGGAAGAAATCCAAGAGATTATTCAGAAGTTGAAGCTCAGGGGCATCGGGGTGCTCGTTACAGATCACAACGTCTATGAGACGCTTTCCATTACCGATCGCGCCTATCTGATGTACGAGGGGGTTGTGCTAAAGTCTGGCACCGCGCAGTTCTTAGCCAGCGATCCCGAAGCCATTAAACTGTACTTAGGAGAAAAGTTTCGATTGGATCGTTAGGCAGATGCCATTGAATGGTGTTTGATTGAATATCAGGAGAACCCGATAGCATGGTAAATTTAGTTCAAAGACTTAGCATGCAGCTAAAACAGTCGCCTCAACAGGTGCTGTTATCTTCTCTACTCCAACTTCCACTATTGAGCCTGGAGCAAAAACTAAAATATGAGCTGGAGATGAACCCGTTGCTTGAAATCGATGAAGAGATAGAAGTAGCAGAGGAAATGCAAGAAGAACCTGAACTGAATGCTGAGCTGGACGACAAGGATCAAAGCACAGATGGGGAATTGGAGCCAAGCGAAGATGCCACCGATGATTTCGACAAAAATGAAGTTGACTGGGATGCCATATTGAATGATGAAGACAATTATGAGTTTCGCATGCCGAGAGACCATAGCGCCGAGATATTTGAACGGCCAGAAGTGGCGCAAACCACCCTGCCGGAGCACCTTTTAAGTCAGCTTCATCTGATAGATTTATCTGAGGAGGAAACGGCGATTGGGGAATATATTATCTGGAACATCAACGAAGACGGCTACCTGTCTGTTTCGCTGGAACTCATAGCCGAAAACCTGGACCAGCCTATTGATAAGATCGAAAAGGTTTTAAGTGTAGTTCAACAACTTGATCCCGTAGGCATTGGAGCCAGGAACCTGCAAGAGTGTCTGCTCATTCAAATGCTCGACAGGAATCCGGAAGATCACATCGCCATCACCATTTTGCGCGAGCACTTCGAAGATTTTACCAACAAACGCTTTGAAAAGATCACCAAGAAAATGAATATCACGCTGGATGACATCCGTAGAGCCATGGATGAGATCACCAAACTAAACCCGAAACCCGGTGAAGGCTATGTCACCTACCACCAGAATGTCATCATCCCCGATTTGGTCGTAGAGAGGGAGGACGGTGAGTTCAAAATCGTCATGAACGACTGGAACGTTCCCCACCTGAGGATCAATAATTCTTACAAGCGGCTGTTGTTAGATAAGAAGCATACTTCCAAGGACACCAAGGACTACATTCGGCAAAGCCTGGAGTCTGCTCGCTGGTTGATCAATTCAATCCATCAAAGGCGGGCGACGATCTTGCGCGTCATGGAAGCCATCATCGACAAACAAAGGCCATTCTTCGAAAGGGGCAAGGATTATCTTAAGCCGATGATTTTGAAGGATATCGCAGATGAGATTGGCATGGATATCTCTACCATCAGCCGGGTCACCAACGGCAAGTATGTTCAGACCGAACATGGTGTGTTCGAGCTAAAATACTTCTTTAGCGAAAGAATCAAAAGCGGTACCGGCGAGGATGTCTCCAACAAGAAAATAAAAGGCTTGATTAAGGAAATGATTGCCCAAGAGGATCCGCACAAGCCATTAAACGATCAAAAGATTGCGGAGATGTTGAAGACCGAGGGCTTCAGTGTGGCGCGCAGAACTGTTGCAAAGTACCGTGAGCAAATGATGATCCCGGTATCCCGTCTGAGGAGGAAGATTTAACCTGAATAATCCACTTCAAAAACTGAGTTTTTAAGTGAAAATTGCACGGTATTTAAGTTGTTTGACATGGGGATGTCATTATTACCAAAAAAATAATAAATTACCAGAAAAACTCAGTTTTTTGGGTTAGGTTAAATAAGACTTCTATAAATTATTCAGGTTAAGTCAAAAATGGATCGCAATAGGATTAGAAGCACAACCATCTTGGCCGTGCAGCACAAAGACAAAGCGGCTATCGGAGGCGATGGGCAGGTGACCTTTGGCGAGTCTGTCTTAAAAATGCACGCAAAGAAGGTGCGGAGAATGTACAAGGATGCGGTTGTGGCTGGCTTTGCCGGCGCCTCTGCCGATGCCATCACGCTGTTTGAAAAGTTTGAAAACCGTCTTGAAATGTACGGCGGCAACCTGAGCCGCGCCGCGGTAGAACTGGCGAAAGAATGGCGTACCGATCGGTATCTCAGGAGGCTGGAAGCGCAGCTCATCGTGATGAACCGAGATGGGTTGTTTCTCATCTCCGGGACCGGGGACGTGGTGGAACCCGACGACAACGTGATTGCCATCGGTACAGGGGCAGGCTACGCCATGGCTGCCGCTCGCGCTTTGATTCGGCATTCTGAGCTGGACGCAAAAAACATCGTGCAAGAATCGTTGCAAATTGCTTCAGACATTTGTATTTATACGAACTCGAACTTGATCGTCGAAGAACTCTGATTAAGGAATTGCTCAATGCGTGATATCAAGGAATTCACCCCAAGGCAAATTGTTGAACAATTAGATAAGTACATCATTGGTCAGGACAAGGCCAAGAAGTCGGTTGCGATTGCCTTGAGAAATCGCTGGCGCAGGTTGCAGGTGCCTGAAAAGCTGCAAGAAGAAATCATGCCCAACAACATCATCTTGATCGGGCCGACCGGGGTTGGGAAAACGGAAATAGCGCGCCGACTGGCCCGTCTGGCAAATGCTCCTTTCGTTAAAGTAGAAGCTTCAAAGTTTACCGAAGTGGGCTACGTGGGGCGGGATGTGGAATCCATGATCCGCGAACTCACCGATTTAGCCGTCTCCATGGTCAAATCTGAAAAGACCGAACAGGTGCAGGCATTAGCTCGAAAACATGCCAATGAACGTCTGTTGGACATCCTATTGCCCGTCCGTAAAAGCAAAGCCCGTGTGGGTTATGAAAACAACGATGAAGAAAGCCCCGAAGAAAGGTACCAGCGTTCGCGTGAGAAATTCAAGAAACAATTGGAAGACGGCGATCTGGAAGACCGCATGGTCGAACTGGACGTAAGTAGTGAACAATTCCCTTTGATGCAAATCATCTCCCCTATGGGCGTTGAAGAAATGGGGGTCAATCTGCAAGAAATCTTTGGGGGCATGATGCCCAAAAAGTCGAAGCGACGGAAAATGAAGATTACGGATGCCCGAAACCACTTGATTCAGGAGGAAGCGCAAAAACTCATCGACATGGATCAGGTGGTTCAGGAGGCCATAAATAGAGTACAAAATGCGGGGATTGTGTTCCTGGATGAAATAGACAAGATTGCCGGCAGCGATTCCGGCAAAAGCGGTCCCGATGTCTCCCGGGAAGGGGTTCAGCGGGATTTGTTGCCCGTGGTGGAAGGCACCAGCGTTTTTACAAAGTATGGCATGGTGAAAACGGATCATATTCTTTTCATTGCTTCCGGGGCTTTTCATCTTTCCAAGCCTTCAGATCTGATTCCGGAACTCCAGGGCCGATTTCCCATTCGGGTCGAGCTTGCAAGCCTGACGGCCGATGATTTTGTGCGCATTCTTACCGAGCCGGAAAACGCGTTGGTCGAGCAATACAAGGCCTTGTTGAAATCAGAGAATGTGGACCTGGTCTTTACCAATGGTGCTGTTCGTGAAATCGCGAACATTGCCAGCCAGGTCAACGAGAGGACGGAAAACATCGGGGCGCGCAGACTTCATACCGTGTTGACCGCTTTGTTAGAAGAGGTGCTTTTTGAGTTGCCCGATGCAAAAATCAAAAAGGTAGAAATCAACAAAGAAAAAGTACGGGAGACGTTGAGCGAGATCGTAGAGGACGAAGATTTAAGTCGCTATATTTTGTAGTTGTTGAACGCCGTCGAATTTTGACCGTTTGCAATTCGCAAGAAAAGAACCGCCAGATTTACTGCTTGTGAAAGGAGTCCCACCGTTGCAAAAGCATTTCTTGTCAATCGCTGAGCTAAGCAGAGATGAAATATTTGAGATCTTTGATCTGGCCCGAGATTTAAAGAACAGACAAAAGCGCGGCCAGGAGCACAAAATACTGGCTGGCAAGACTCTGGCCATGATTTTTCAAAAGCCTTCTGCGCGAACGCGCGTTTCTTTTGAAGTCGGCATGTTTCAATTGGGCGGGCATGCGCTCTACTTGGGCCCCAACGACATTCAGATTGGCAAGCGGGAGTCTATTAGTGACGTTGCCCGCACGCTTTCCCGTTTTGTGGACATCATCATGGCCAGGATGTTTGGGCACGCCGATATCGTTGAATTAGCCGAATTCGCTTCCGTTCCCGTGATCAATGGACTCACCGACCTGTTACACCCGTGTCAAATCATGGCCGATCTTTTCACCATATTGGAACACCGGCAGCAGTTAGAGGATTTGAAAATAACGTATATTGGCGACGGCAACAATGTAGCCAATTCCTGGCTCAACATGGCCACCAGGGTGCCCATGACGCTCAATCTCGCCATCCCTGAAGAGTACGATCCTCCTGAGGAGATTCTGGCGCAGGCTACATCGAGCGAGATCAGCCACGTGCAAATTTTCAGGAATCCGGCGGAGGCCTGTGAGGGCTGTCACGTCCTGTACACAGACGTGTGGGCTAGCATGGGTCAGGAAGCCGAAGCCGAGCAGAGAAAGAAGGCGTTCCGGGATTTTCAAGTCAACCAGGCGTTGCTGCAGCGTGCCGATCCCAAGTGCCTGGTCATGCATTGTTTGCCGGCCCACCGAGGGGAAGAGATCACCGACGAGGTGATCGAAGGTCCCCGTTCGGTCGTTTTCGATGAAGCTGAAAACCGGCTGCACGTTCAAAAAGCCATTTTGGTTAAGCTTTTAGAATGATCGCAAGAGAGAAAGCCTACAAGGATATCGAGGAAACCAAGAGAATCGATGTCCAGTATTTTGCAGACCGCTTCTCGGACCGGTGGGACACATTTGTGTGGAATGCAAATAACGGCTCGCTATTTCACACGCGAAGGTTTCTAAACTACCATCCCAAATATCGATTTCAAGATGTCTCACTGGTTTTTTCGAAAGGAAACAAATGGCTGGCTCTGTTGCCCGCCGCCGTTGAGAAAACCGGAAGCCTCAAATCACTGGTCTCGCATCCTGGCACTTCCTTTGCCGGATTTGTTCTGAATGACAACCACTCAATTAGAGATGTCTTCCGAATGATCAAGGCCTTTGTTCAGTTTGCTCACAAGCATGAATTCGCTAAAATAATTTTGACCATTCCTCCGCAAATTTATTATTCGCGTCCCAGCAACTACTTGGAATTTGCGCTCCTGGAGGCGGGTTTTGTTTACCAAAAAAGAGAAGTGTCCAGTGTCATTCCGCTGGATTTTTCTGAAGAGGACATTCTCACCATTTTTAGCCCGGAATCGAGCCGGGCGGTGCGCAAGGCCATCCGATGCGGGGTACAAGTTCATGAAAATGAAGACCTTGGGCCATTTTATGGCCTTTTAGAAAAGAACCTCAAGCTTAGACACAATGTCCAACCGACTCACACCCTTGCAGAATTGCAGCACCTAAAACGGATATTTCCAGACCGAATCAGGCTATTTGAGGCTACCCTGGGTGAGAAAACGATCGCCGGTATCGTGCTTTTCATTTGCAATGCCAAGGTCGCTCTGGCCTTTTATGTGAGTCATGATGAGCGAATGCAAGAATACAGGGCGGTTAATTTTCTGTTTTATCATGTCATACGTTGGGCAATCTGGCAAAGACTAAAGTTTTTGGACTTTGGCATATTTACCGTGAATATGAAGCCCAATTGGGGCCTGGCCCGATTCAAGGAGAGTTTTGGCGCCCAGGGCATCTTTCGTGACACCCTGGTAAAAGAGATCGAGACGTAGCCGCCAACCTCAGATCGTTGGGCTTCGAGGCTGTTGGTTTGCTCCGCGTGTTTCCTAAAAGCCCCCGCAATCCGGCAGCCGCCGGATTGCTTTCAATGTCGGAAACGCCAAGCCAGCCCTGTCATGCAGGAGGCTTCTTGTTACAAGTCAGCACGGTGTAGCCAGCGGACAAGATTCCTCCTGAATGACACTGGAGGGTGTAATAAAGGACGGCGACAGCGAGGCGTTTCCTGAAAGCACTGTGCGAGTCATCCCGAGTAGGTCGCTGCTGTTCAAGTGACCGTATCGAGGGGTGACGGACGTCGATACGAAATTCCCCTTTTTGAAAGGGGGACGGTTTTTGAAGCGTCCAGCGAAAAAACCAGGGGGATTTTAGGAGGCGTCCTGAAAACCCAAGCTAAGGTGCTGTCGGCCAGACATCCCTCTGATTTTCGCTCTGAACGAGCGAAAATCTGTCTCCCTTCAAAGGGAGAATGGCCTCGCAAACGAGACGTTTGCGCGACGGGCAACGGCTTCATGAGTTTAAGAATCATACATATTGCCCCTTTTAACACCTCGGGTGTCCCCATGGCTCTGGTCAAAGCTGAAAGGAAGCTGGGTCACTACAGCCGCTTGGTCACCCTGGGGCGGGATTTGAGGCATTACGAAGAAGATATTTGTCTGGATTTACCATTCATGAATTCCTGGGCTACCCGGTTAGCGAAGAGAATCGTTGTCCATCCGGACAGGCTTTCCGTGCACAACAACTACAAAATGCCTGAAACGATTCCTCCGGTTTGGCAGCCCAACGGGCCGGCTGAAAAAATAGGGATCGCCCTGCGCGAGTGGCTGTGGAAACGCCGAATCGAGCAACTGTTTGAGTCGTGTGATTTTTGGAACTTCGACATTTACCAGTTGGACGGGGGGCTGGAGTTCTTCAGAAATGGCCAGACCATCAAGAAACTCAAGGCGTTGCACAAAAAAGTTATTTGCTGCTACACCGGCAGCGATTTGCGTACAAGAGGCGTTTTGCCCAACGTTGATGCCCTAACGGATCTCAATGTTACTCTGGAATTCGACCATTTAAAACTGCATGAAAAGATTCACCACGTTTTTTTCCCCTTTGACGTCAGCAGATACGAATTAAGGGCAGAGCCCGAGGGGGCCACGATCAGGATTGGGCATGCGCCCACAAATCGCGCGGCCAAAGGCAGCGAGGTCATCATCTCTGCTATTCAGGAGCTGCAATCGGAATTCTCAGTCGACTTGGAATTGATCGAGAATTTGCCACATGAGGAAGCGCTCAAAAGGAAGGCAAGATGTCACATATTTGTGGACCAAATAGGCATGCTGGGCTACGGCATCAACTCACTCGAGGCACTGGCTATGGGCATTCCCACGTGTTCCTGTCTGGCCCCCGGTTTTGAAAAGGAATACTCCGATCATCCTTTCATCGTCATCGATGCGTCCAACATCAAAGCACGGTTGCGAGAATTGGTGCGCAGCAGAGAATTGCGACAGGCAAAGGGTAGCCAGGGCCGGCATTGGGTGCAAACCCACCACGACAGTCTCAAGGTTGTACAGAAGATTCATGCATTGGCTGGCTTGACTTAGTTTCTGTTTGGTAGAATGCCATTCCCAAATGCTTTCGGACCGTGTGAAACTGAAGATGTGATTTGAATCGCCAGAAGAGCATAATCGAGGCAAGGGGCACTTCTACAATCTTTTGCAACAGAAATGCTCAGGCCTCAGGAGTAACAAATTCAAATTGGTTTGGGGTAAATGGAGAAGGCAGTGCGCGCAATGTTTAAGATTAAGCATTGGTTAAAACGGTCTACCTTGAAGCTTCTTCCTGGAAGGCCGGGAAAAGAGGTAATCGCGCCAGGTGATTTGCCACGATCAGAAATTCGCAAGATTGTGATCCTAATCCGGTCAGATGCTTTGGTTGATCTATTGTTGACCACGCCTGTTTTTAAAGCAGTCCGACAGGGATTCCCCTCGGCGCATATTGCTGTTTTGACGGGGAATTACACCGGCCAGGTCTTAGTTAACAACCCGAACATCGACGAAGTCATCTATTTGCGCAAAGGGCTGGCATTTTGGTCGCCTGCTAATGTCATTGCTTTTGTTAAGCAATTACATGCCCACTTTGATTTAGCCATCGTGTTAAACCCTTCGGCCCAGATCGATTGGCTGGCTCATTTTAGTGGCGCCAGGTACATTTTGGGTCCCGAGCAAGCCGTTGAAACTGACGACGAGGCCATTGGCTTCTACAATCTGCGCGCCCCCCGCGCCGACGCAAAGCAGCACGTAACTGAGAGAGCTTTGGCGGTTGTGCGCCATCTCGGCCTGGATTCCAGCGACAAAGGGGCTGAGCTAAGCATAACCACGGAAGAAAAGATCCGGGCGATCGAGTTTTTGAAAGAAAATTTCATCCAACTGGGGGAGCTGGTGGTTGCGGTACACCTTGGTACAGGCAAGTTTAACCAGCCCTGGGATGTGAAGAACTTTATTCAAGTGGCCAAGAGTTTCAGCACCTTGCACAACGCTAAGATCGTGGTGTCGTGGGGACCTGAAGACCAGCAGACAGGCCGGGCCTTCCTGGAGGGCATGCCTTTTACGCCAGTCCAGGCCAACGGGTTGTCGTTGCGCGAGCTTGCCGCCGTGTACCTCTTTTGCAGCTTGCTCGTGTGCAACTACACCGGGATCATGTATTTGGCCGCCAGCTTGGGTACGCCGCTGGTGGCCGTTGGCGGCCCGCCTGAGCCTGACGATCGCGAGCCGCTGGGCGAAGAATTTGTCGTGCTAAAAGGGGTCCACGGGGATGTGTCAACCATCGGCCCGGAGCAGGTGATGCAGCGGGCAGCCGGACTTCTTAGAGCTTACCCAAAGAATATCAAAGACCAACAGTTCGACATTTCAGAGCAGGTGTTAGAGCAATATTTGAACGTCCTAAAAACCTTTTGACCGGCAATGCAAATCGTGTTGTGTCAGCATTGTTCTCGGGCAAGAAAGCTCGAAAATTCCCGTAACAGCATTTTTGTCCTTTGTGCTTGTTCGAAAAGAGACCCGAAGTACAAGAAATACCCAGCCTTGCCCGTGCTGGAGTGTCAGGCCTATCGCAAAAATGCTGATTCAGGCAGTGGCTCCTGAATTCAAATTAATTTAGTAACCAGTAACCAATCTTTTGAGGGAGAGTGCCATGAGGATTAGCGACATCCTTAAGTCTAAGGGCAGCCAGGTCTATACGATCAACATGGAGCAATCCATACAGGAGACCATTCAAAGCCTGGTCATGCACAATATTGGCGCGCTCCTGGTTTTGGATGACCAGGAGAAGCTTGTAGGCATCATTTCCGAACGGGACATCCTGAGGAAAAATGCCAACCAAACCGTCATTCTCAAAGACACCAAAGTAAAGGACGTCATGACCAGCAATTTAATCATCGGTGTCCCCAACGACGACATAGAATACATCATGGGAATCATGACGAAAAACAGAATCCGGCATCTGCCGGTTTTGGATGAGGAGAAGGTCGTTGGCATTGTCTCTCTGGGCGATGTGGTGAAGGCACAACTGACCGAAAAAGAGTACGACAACCGCTATTTGAAACAATACATGTTTGGACATTGATCGGAAGCGGGTGTTAGGTAGGGATGGCTAATGTTGTCAAGGCTGGCAAAAAGTGCTTGACAATCTTAAAATAATTTCCTAAACTGATATCCCTAAAGCAGGCGCCTGGTCTCGCCGGTTGTGTTTTGCGCTTCCCAAGTCTGAGGAAAGCGTTGAGTTCCGCGTGAGACCATTCATGTCAATGGAAGGAGTCCATTTTGAAGGCATTCTCGTTTACCAATGAAAAAGGACTGTTGCAAATTGGCGTTGAATTACAAGGGCAAGCTTTCAATTTCTCCCAGGCCTGGGAAATCTACAAAGAGATCAAGAGCCGTGGCAAAGGCCCCAGTCTGAACCTCCTGCAAATAATGGTGGAGACGGATTTCTTTTATCTGGACACCTTTCAGGAAGTTTTTCAAACGATCCGAGAATCCAGGCCCATCGAGAATCTCAAACTAACGTCCCATTTTCGTTTCAGCTCCCCCATCGGTAGGCCCCAAAAAATCATCTGCATCGGCAGAAATTATAGCGCTCATGCTGAAGAATTGGGCAATGTTGTGCCGGATGAGCCCATTTTTTTCTCAAAGTCTCCTTCGGCCATCACCGGGCATGAAGGTGCTATCAGAATCCCAGAAGGCGTTGGGCGCGTGGATTACGAGGGCGAATTAGCTGTTGTGATCGGTAAACGGGCGCGTGGCATTTCCCGGGACAGGGCCTTCGACTTTATTGCAGGATATACCATACTGAATGACGTCACGGCACGGGAATTACAAAAAGCTGACTTCAAAGAAGCGAAGCCATGGTTTCGTTCAAAGAGCTTTGACACCTTCTGTCCCATTGGCCCCTTTTTGGTGCCAAAGGATGCCATTGCCAATCTGGCTGATTTGGAATTGGAAGTGCGCGTCAATAATGAACGAAAACAGTTTGCCAGGCTGGCACAAATGTTGTTTGATGTGCCGGGCCTGGTAGCCTATTTGTCAAGGTACCTGACGCTGGAGCCGGGCGATGTGGTGGCAACCGGTACGCCCGAAGGCGTTGGTCCGCTGCGACCGGGCGATGTGGTAGAGTGTGAAATAACCCAGCTTGGCACCTTGCGGAATCCAGTGCAGTGAGAAAAAGTTACATTTAATTTTACCGTTTTATTCATCATTTTTACACTTAGGAAGGAGGAAGGTATGCGCTTACCCCTGAGACTGTTACAGACTTTTTTGTGTGTTGGCTTACTATTGGCTAACTACCAGTTGGCGAAAGCCAGGAGTGAAACGTCAAAGGAGGTAGTCATCAAGTTTCATGCGGACATCCAGAAAGGCCCGATCGATTCGCTAACCGCGGCGTTGGGACTGGTTAAGATCAAGTCTATGAGCGAGATTAACGTGGCCGTTTTCAGGATCTCTTCGGATTATTCCATGGAGAAGGTTGTGCAGATTTGCAGCAAGTCACCTTATGTCGAGTATGCCGAACCTACTGCTCGATTTCGCGTGGCAGCCATTGGCCTGCAAGCTGCGGAGCCTGCAACGGCAGCCGAGGCGCAGCAAAGTTCAAAACAGCAAGCGCAGGTCGCGGAGCACAAGGAGGGCGAATTGCTGATCAAGTTCAAATCGGATGTGGCGCAGCTAGCGGTCACTTCGCTCTTGAACAATGTGGGCATCACCATCGACCGGCGGTTCGATGAAATTGGGGTGTACAAGTGTAGCATCAAGAGCGGCAAATCGGTTTTGAAGGCAACCGAAGAATGCAACGCCGACAGCAACGTGGAATATGCCGAGCCCAATTACATTTACCACGCCAGCGTAGAACCTAACGATCCGCGATTCCCTGATATGTTTGGGTTGGACAAAATCGATGCACCCCAGGCCTGGGACAAGCAAAAAGGGGCCAAGTCCATCGTCGTTGGCGTCATCGATACCGGCGCGGACCATGAGCACGAAGACTTGAAAGCGAATATGTGGCGTAACACTGGCGAGATTGGCAACGGTAAGGAAAACAACGGGATCGATGACGACGGCAACGGGTTTGTAGATGATTTTCAGGGTTGGGATTTCGTACAAAGGGACAACGACCCATTCGATGACAACGAGCACGGAACACATGTGTCGGGAACCATCGGTGCGGTTGGCAACAATGGCACAGGTGTGGTTGGCGTCAATTGGACCGTCTCCATCATGCCGCTAAAGTTCCTGAATGCGCAGGGCAGTGGCACCACCGATGATGCCATCGATGCCATCCTGTACGGCGTGAACATGGGCGCCAATGTTCTGAGCAACAGTTGGGGCGGCGGTGGGTTTTCCAGAGCGCTGGAAGATGCTATAAAGTTTGCCAATCAACATGGCGTGCTGTTCGTGGCGGCCGCTGGCAATGCCAGCAGCAACAACGATTCCTTCCCCACTTTTCCGGCCAACTATGCCATCGATAATGTAATCGCTGTGGCGTCGAGCACGAGCAGCGACAATTTGTCCGGTTTTTCCAATTTCGGCAAGAAGACCGTACACCTGGCTGCTCCCGGTTCAAACATTCTGAGCACTCTGCCACGCAACAAATATGGTCTGTTGAGCGGTACTTCTATGGCCACGCCACATGTCAGCGGCGCTGCTGCACTCGTTTGGGCGCAATTCCCTAACGCCACCATGAAGCAAATCAAAGCCCGCATTGTGGGGTCTGTTGACCGGCTGCCCAATTTTACGGACAAAGTCATTTCCGGAGGCCGGCTTAATGTGAACAAGGCACTGTCAACCAATCCCATTATTGCCAATACTACCCGGCTGGAGAATACGCTGGACGAAACAGGACCTTATATAGTCGAGTCGGACATCGTAGACGATGGAAGCATTCAGACGGCCACTCTGACCTACCAGGTCATGGGACAGCAAGCGGTCACGGTGGCGATGACAGCCCTGGGCAGCGACAGCTACCGGGGTGAGATTCCTGGCCAGGCCCTGGGCAGCACCATCACCTATTTTGTAACCGCGTCTGACGGGGATGGCAACCAGGCTCAGGACCGGTCGTTCAGTTTTTCAATTGCGGAACCCACCAACGGCGGCGGATGTTGCGGCAAGCCTGCAATCGATTTAGCTTTCGAGAACGCAACGCTTCACACGACGGCAAATGTGTTAGCAAATATTTCGTTTTTCATTTTGCCGTTTGTTGGGTATCAGGTGCATTCCAAACGTCGCAAAAAGAACAAGAATCGCAAGTAGACGTTGTAACAGACATCGTCCAAGCCCCCGCTAATCGTCCTGACGGGGGCTTTTTGCTTTGGAAATTAAATGACGAATGCGCGTGTTCCTGAATAAAACACCTTCCCGTTGACCCTTGAGGCGCAGCCTATGAAAGTTCAGACAATGACCAACAATCTGCTGCGTGCCGTCCTGACCGCAGGACTTTTGGGGTTGTTCGTTGCTCCTCTGATAGCTGAGACGCCAAACTTTGGCACGATTTCCTACACCGTTGGAATCGATGAGACAAGTTACGAATTCTTCCGCATAAGAATTGAAGTCAGCCACTTGCCGTCAAAAACCCTGACTTTGCGTATGCCGACGTGGTCGCCTGGCGCTTACCGCATTCGCGATTACTCCAAGAATGTGACAAACTTCAAAGCCTTCGACAAGACCCACGCGCTGCTGAACGTCGAAAGAATTGGCGTGGACAGTTGGCAAGTGAAGCTACAAAGCGATTACGCCCTGGTTGAATACGAGGTAGAACCTGCTTTTGAATTTTGGTCTGGAAATAGTCTGGATTCGACTCACGCTCTGGTTCAAGGCCCGAGCAGCTTAATGTATTTAGAAGGGTTTGAGTCTAAACCCTGTTTAATAAAGTTTGAGGTGCCCGACGGGTGGGGGATCGTTTCATCGCTCAATAAGAGCGACAGCTTGAATTATTATGCCGAAAACTACCCGATTCTCATCGATTCGCCGGCGCTGTTAGGACGATTCAAACGCTATTCCTTTCGTTTAAACAACGTTCCTTTTTATCTGATTCTTACGGGTGACATTTCGTTTCAAACAGAACCATTTCTAAAAATGGTGCAAGGAATTTGTGAGTACCAAATTGCGTTTTTTAAAGAGATTCCTTTTGAGAAATATGATTTTTTCTTTACCTTTTCGCCACGGCAATTCGGTGGCGGACTGGAACATGGGAATTCAACGGTGATTGGTCTCTCGAGTGCCAAAGTGTCCGAAGACATGACCAGGGTAGCAGAGGTCACGGCGCACGAATTCTTCCACGCCTGGAACGTGAAACGGATTAGACCAAAAGTCTTTAGCGCCAACGATTACACCAAACAGGCGCGCACCAAAGACCTCTGGTTTAGCGAGGGGGTAACCAGTTATTACGCTACTTTGACTTTGCTGAGAACTGGAATTTGGGGTGAGAGTCGTTTCCTCGACGAGATGGAACAGGAAATCGTCCGGCTACAAATGAACCCCGATCGCCACCATTCCAGTGTAGAACTGGCGAGTTGGGCTGTTTGGGAGAGAGGGTTTGACCCTTCATTCATTTCTTATTACAACAAAGGTCAAATCCTGGGGTTGCTCCTGGATTTGAAAATCAGGGCGATCACCAACAACCGCTTTAGTTTGGACGATGTCATGCGTTTTATGAATTGGTGGTTTGCGAAACCCGGCGTTGGATTTGCGGAAGGCGACATCAAGAGAATGGTCAATACGGTTAGTCAAACGGACCTCTCGGGGTTCTTTGAGAAATACGTCGCCGGCACTGTGGAGCTTCCCTACCAGGAAATATTGGCAGCAGCCGGTTTAACCATTGACCTTACCAGTGATTGGGTTCCCGATATCGGTGAGTTCCTGCTGGTGGGACCGCGCAACCGGGTCGTCACCGTGGAGGCGAATAGTCCGGCCGAGGCGGCAGGGTTGCGACGGCGGGATTACCTGGTGCAGATCGATGATGCCAAAGTTTCGTCGTTAAAGCAGGCGCGGGAAATCGTGCGATCAAAAAAAATCGGGTCCGAGCTGCATCTGAAAGTGTTGCGCAATAATGTCGAGTTAACCCTGCCGGTTGAGGTCGGTAAGAAAGAAATCGTTACCTGTGAAATCCGGCACGCCGACAATCCCGCGCCTTTGCAGGCGAGGATTTTTGAAGGGTGGTTAAAGGGGATGACTTGTAATTAGAATCTGTTAACGTGGAGGATTGCCATGTCTGATTCCGTGAGAGTAAAGCCTTACATTCTCAAGATCAAGAATTGGAAGATTCGCAACATGATCATGTTGTATCTCGATGCCAGGGAGAAGTTTCTCGCCTACCGCAAGATGATTCGCAGCGGAGCTTTCTTGTCCTTTGAGCGAATAGAGGAAATCTGCGATATCTTGTTTGAAATAAAAGAGGACCACCATCTTCTGTTCAAGCGCCTTGTGGACCCAAAGAAAAAGAAATTTGAAAAGGATCATAAGATCATGCCAGGTGAAGTGGAAACAGAGTTCATGAATAATGTGGGGTTGCTGTTTCACAAGATGATGGTTGCTAAGGAATTCAAATACCTGATGGAACGCTATTTGGAGGACAGCGACACCTTCAAGAAAAGCAGCGGTGAATTACAATACCAATTGATGAAGATCGACAAGCTCTTTGACGATGGCATCGAGATATTGAAGACCATGATTGCTAAGTATAACGACAACATTTTGTTGCTAACGCTTTTGCTCGAGGATCCAACGAGAACCAGGAAACACTTTGGACAGAACGTCGCAGAAATCCTCGAGCAATTCGTTGGCGGCCAGGGGCTGGATGAAGTCTATTATTCTGTCGGGAAGTTTTATGTTGAGAGTGGGTGGAAAGAGAAAGCCAAAAGCATGTTGAAAGAAGCCTTGAGAAGAAATCCTCAGCATCAGCCTGCCAGGCAACAGCTCTCTTATCTGATGTAGTGACCCCCGTCTGTGCCATTGCACAAGAAGAGAGTTCCTGTGACTCGACCGCTATCTATTGACTTTTGTCTCCAAATTTGTTTTCTTACTCTAATAAATTGCTGGCGAATCTTGAAAGTCTTACAGGAAGGAAACGAAAGGTCTTCGTCGATCTATGCAAGAGACTGCGGTTACTAAGGAATTAGCCCTCGCCCATGGGCTGTCGGAAGAGGAGTTTGAACGCATCCTCAAGATACTCGACCGGACGCCCACGTTTACCGAGTTAGGCATCTTTTCGGTCATGTGGTCTGAGCACTGCAGCTACAAGAACTCCATCGCTTTGCTCAAGACCTTGCCTCGCGAAGGCCGCCATCTGCTCGTCAAGGCAGGAGAGGAGAACGCGGGGTTGGTAGACATCGGCGACGGTTTGGCGGTTGCTTTCAAAATCGAAAGTCACAATCACCCCTCAGCGGTGGAGCCGTATCAGGGGGCAGCCACAGGTGTGGGCGGCATCATGCGTGACATCTTTTCCATGGGAGCGCGGCCCATTGCTTCGCTCAATTCTCTGCGGTTTGGTTCTTTGGCAGACCCAAAGGTTCGGTATCTGTTCAACGGCGTTGTCAAAGGTATTGGGGATTACGGCAATTGTTTCGGGGTGCCGACAGTTGCCGGTGAAATCTATTTTGACGAAAGTTTCCAGGGCAATCCTCTGGTCAACTGCATGGCTGTTGGCATCGTAGAACATGGGGCCATCGCCCGTGCGATGGCACAGGGTGAAGGGCATTCGGTCATGATCATCGGTTCTGCCACAGGACGGGATGGCATTCATGGAGCTACCTTCGCCTCGGAGGAAATCGATGCCGGCTCTGAGGCCCGACGCCCTCAGGTGCAGGTCGGCGATCCGTTTACCGAAAAGCTGCTGTTAGAAGCCACATTGGAAATGATCGCGAAGGGACTTGTGGTCGGCATTCAAGACATGGGCGCGGCCGGCATTACTTGTTCCACCAGCGAGATGTCAGCCAAAGGCGACGGTGGCATGGTGGTTGATCTGAACAAGGTTCCTCTGCGCGAAGAAGGCATGAGCGCCTATGAGATCATGCTGTCAGAGTCCCAGGAACGTATGTTGGTGGTAGTCAAGCAAAGTGACGAAGCGGCGGTTAAGGCTATCTGTGACAAATGGGATTTGAATGCCGAGACCATTGGCAGAGTAACCAAAGATTCCAATATCAAAGTAAAATTGAACGGCGCCATAGTGGCCGATATTCCCGCCAGGGTTTTGGTGTTAGGCGGCGGAGCCCCCGTGTACCAAAGAGAAGCCCGACAACCTGACTACATCGCCGCGGTTCGCAACTTTGATTTTGACTCACTCGCTACGCCTGACGATTACGTAGAAACGCTCGGCAAACTCCTGGCCTCTCCCAACATCGCAAGCAAAGAATGGGTCACGCAGCAGTACGACCACATGGTGCAGACCAACACCGTGGTGTTTCCAGGCTCAGATGCGGCGGTTGTGCGGATCAAAGGCACCAACCGGGGATTGGCGTTGAAAACCGACTGCAACAGTCGTTACGTCTATCTAAATCCAAAAAGAGGAGCGATGATTGCGGTAGCAGAATCTGCACGCAATGTGGTGTGCTCAGGTGCCAAACCTGTGGCCATTACCAACTGTCTGAATTTTGGCAACCCTTACAAACCTGAGTTGTTCTGGCAGTTCAAAGAAGCCGTGGCCGGAATAGCCGAAGCCTGCACCATTCTGGAAACCCCGGTTACGGGGGGCAATGTTAGCTTTTACAATGAAAATCCGCAAGGTGCCGTGTACCCAACCCCGGTCATTGGCATGCTCGGTTTAGTCGAGGATTTAAGGCATGTGACCACCGCCTGGTTTAAGGATGAAGGAGATGTCATACTGTTATTGGGAGAAAACCGGGGAGAAGTCGGTGGCAGCGAATATTTGAAAATTCAGTTCGATAAAGTAGCCGGGGATTGTCCCTCTCTGGTTTTGCCGTTTGAAAAACGGCTGCAATCGGCTTGTTTAGAGGCCATCCACCGGGGACTGGTAAAGTCAGCGCATGACGTGTCTGAAGGTGGCCTAACTGTTGCGCTGGCCGAGTGCTGTTTTCTGAATCCCGAACAGAATCTGGGTGCAAGAATCGAATTGGGTCTACCCGGACGGGTCGACTTCCTGCTTTTTGGCGAGGACCAATCACGAATCGTCCTCTCCGCGGTCAGAGAACAGGTTGAGGAGCTAAGGAGGCTTTGTGAGGCGCATGAAGTCCCGTTGAGCGTTCTTGGCCAAGTAGGTGGCAAGGCGCTGGTTGTCAATGACCTGATCCAGGTCGATGTGGACCGTCTCGAGTCGATTTGTCGAATGGCAATCAAGAACAAAATGGAGCACTGAAGCCGTTGCAAGCATTTCGAGTTAACCGTTGAGGAGGAAAATTGAACCCCAAGAGCACTTTGCATCCGAGAGAAATCAAAAACGTGTCCATTAACCACGAGGAGCTTTCGATTGAAAAATTGTTGTCCGTTTCAAGATACTTTGCCAGAGTGGCGCCCTTCGAGGGGCCGAAACGACAAAAAGTGGATGCTGTGCGGAAATATGTGGAAGAGAACTGGCTCAGTGACTCAGCCCAACCACGCTACGGATTCAACACTGGCATCGGTTCTTTGAAAGGCGTCAAGATATCGCAGGACAACATCGAGAAATTTCAGCAGCATTACGTCAAGTCCCACAGCGTGGGCGTCGGAGAGCCTCTGGCCGTCGAAATCGTACGAGGGGCCATGCTCATTCAGGCCAACGCCCTGTCCATGGGTTTTTCCGGCGTCAGAGCTTTGGTCGTCGACAAACTCATCGAGATGCTGAACAAGAAGGTTCATCCGGTGGTGCCGGAGCAAGGCTCTTTGGGAGCCAGCGGCGACCTGGCACCTCTCACACACATAGCGTCCGTGCTGGTGGGGGAGGACGACGCTGAAATCTGGATCGGCTCCAGGCGCGCGAAAATCAGTGAGCTCACAGAGGCTTCCGGTGCCATTTCGTTCGAGCAAGAAGGCCGCACCATTTCCTTTGAACCCATTCGGTTGCAGGGCAAAGAGGCGGTGTCCCTTACCAATTCCACGGCAGTCATGCTTGCCGTTGCCGCCCATTTGGTCTTTGATGCCGAGGTGGTGTTGAAAAATGCGGACATCTCTGGTGCCTTGAGCCTCGAGGCCATGATGTGCGAAGCCAGCGCCTTTTCCGAGGATTTGCACCGACTGAGAAATCAGGTTGGCCAGATTAACACGGCAAAAAACATCAGCGCTCTGGTTCAGAACAGCAAGCGCATGACTTCCGAGGCCCGTCTTCAGTACTTTCAGACAACGACCGGGAGGCAGTTGAACGAGAAACTGAAAGACTCTCCCCTGAAGGAATTTGTTTCAGAAATTAGCCGGTATAAGAAGGAGCATGAGTTTGAGAAGGATCGGATTCAGGATGCCTATTCGCTGCGGTGCATCCCTCAGGTGCATGGTGCTTGCAAGGACGCTTTCAATTACGTTAAGAACATCGTAAATCTGGAGTTAAGCGCCGTGACGGATAATCCTGTCATTTTCCCAGAAAGGAGGGAGGATGGGTTTGTGGCCAGAAGCGGCGGCAATTTTCACGGCGAACCGTTAGCCCTGGCCATGGATTTCCTCAGCATTGCGCTATCCGAAATTGGCAGCATTGCTGAAAGGCGCCTGTTTCGGATGCTGAGTCCCGGCATGAGCTTTGGCCTGCCGAGAAATCTTTCCGGCGGTGAGGTTGGCGTCAATTCGGGCTACATGATTGTTCAGTACACAGCCGCGCAACTCGTGGCGGAAAACAAAATCCTGGCTCACCCCGCCAGCGTCGACAGCATTCCGACCTCAGACAACCAGGAAGACCACGTCAGCATGGGGCTCACCGCGGCCAGAAAATGTCTAAGGATCGCAAAAAATGTTCAGTACCTGATTGCCATGGAGTACCTTTGTGCGGTGCAGGGGTTGCACCTGAGTGCCCTGGAGGCTTCCGTCAATTTTGAGAAATTTCCTCTGGGCGCTGGAACGACCCTGGCATTTGATTTTCTCAGGAATTGGAAGATAAAATCCGGAAACAGCGAAAAATACCCGTTCCAGCTCATGCGGGACGATGAATATGTCAAGACAAAAATCGAAATCATGCGAGCGTTGTGTGCCGAAGGCACCATCGTGAATGAAGTTGAAAAAAGGGTTAAACTTTTAGTGTAAACATGTCTGCAATAAGGCCCACACTTCCCAAAGGAACCCGAGATTTTTTGCCCGAACAGATGGTTCGGCGGCAATTTGTTTTTGACACCATAAAAACCATCTTCGAAAAGTACGGTTACGAACCGCTGGAAACGCCCTCCATTGAGAAGCTCGACGTTCTGTCGGGCAAATATGGGGATGAGGGCGAGCAGTTGCTGTTTAAAGTGCTGAGACGTGGCACCGGTCTTGAACAGTTGCAGCGCGGTCGGCAGGAATTTGTGGTGAGAGAATATTCTCAACTGGTCGAGGAAGCCCTCAGGTACGACCTCACCGTGCCGTTGAGCCGGGTCGTGGCCATGCATCAGAATGAACTCATCTTGCCCTTTAAGCGCTACCAAATCCAGCCGGTTTGGCGGGCGGACCGGCCACAGCGGGGCAGGTACCGTGAGTTTTATCAATGCGATATCGACACGGTTGGCACCAAGTCCATGCTTGCTGATGCGGAAGCCATCGCCGTTGTTCACGAAGTGTTGGCCACGTTGGGGTTCGAAAACTTTTCGATTAGAATCAACAACCGGAAAGTTTTAAACGGGCTGCTCATTCATGCTGGCATTGCCCCCGAGGCCGGAGACGCCGTTTTTGTTGTCATCGACAAATTGGATAAGATTGGCCTTGCAGGTGTGAAAAGCGAGCTGGAAAAGCTTGGCCTCTCCGGCAAGCAGGTGGACAAAGTGCTCTCTGTACTGCAGTTGTCCGGGGAAAGCGACTCCGTGTTGTCCGAACTCAAGAGTACATTAAAGGACAGTGAAGCGTTAGCAGAAGGGGTCGATGAGCTTCGGAAAATCGTTACCTACCTGAACGCAATGGGGATTCCTGAATCCCATTACAAAATCGACCTTTACCTGGTGCGCGGGTTGAGCTACTACACCGGCCCAATCCACGAATCCGTCATCGAGGAGCCGAAAATGGGGAGCCTGACCGGTGGCGGCAGGTATGACTGCTTGATCGGGATGTTTCTCGGTCGCGACATTGCCGCCACTGGAACTGCGTTTGGCGTGGAACGAATTATCGACGTGATGACGCAATTGGAGATGTTTCCGGAATCGCAAAACAGCACCCAGGTACTGGTGACCCAATTCGACGATTCCACCGTGGAGGCCAGTTTAGGGTACGTGCAATTGCTGCGAGGTGCCGGAATCGCCGCGGAATTCTATTTTGAAGCTGCCAAAATGAAGAAGCAATTGTCTTACGCCAACAAGAAAGCCATTCCGTATGTGGCGTTCGTCGGCCCTGATGAAGTGACGAAAAATCAAGTGACCCTCAAAGACATGCGCAGCGGGGACCAGCAGACGTTGGCGGTAACGTCCTCCCTTGAGATGCTGAAAAAGAAGATTTACGGACCTGGAGGGCGAGGTAATCAATAAAGGGTAAGGGACTGGCTCTCAAAGGAGCAGTGCAGAGAAGCAGGAGCCAGTCCCCCTTGTTTTTGACCTCCGCAGTGATGCTATGCCATAGGGTTGGAATGGAGATCAAAACCTTTTAACAAAATTCAGGAATTCCTTTTCCCGTCCGAGAATGAATGTGACGAGGAATTTCTTGCAACTCGTCATATTTTCTACAGTCAGGCATCCGTGCCTATTTTGTCAAATCCAGTTGCCTGTGTCCCTGCAAACGCAATGCCAGTGTAATCGGCAAGAGAGTAATTGGCATTAAGATATTGTTTTTATTCAGGAAGATTTTTTAGAAGGACAGGGATTCTCGGTCATTGCCTGGTAGTAGCTGAAACACTGTCTTGCCATGAAACATGGGGTTGTATTTGCACGGCTGTCTGATGCTAAACCTATTACCACTTTCGAGGCGCCTATCACAGCCATGGTTTTAGCACTTCAATTCTTACTTCGAGTCCGGACGTTCAGGGCTTGGAATCAGTTAGCTCGGGCTTCTTTTCCAACTGCTCGAATTCATCGCTTGCTTTTTGAAAAACCTGCAACCAGAGCTCCGGGTTCGCGTCAAGATATTGAATGGTATTTTCCAACTCTTCGGGGGTAACGTTGAACTGCTTCAGAATTCTCTTTTGGGCTTCCAGAGAATCCGCAGCGGAGTGATATTGGCTTTGTAGAACCAATTGGATATAAAGGTCGGTAAATTGATCGAGGTCCAGGATGTCTTCCGGCTTCTGCCTGGAACAGGAAAGCAGAAGCATTATGGCAATAAGTGCTATTTGGAGTCTCATTTTTTCAACCAAAGCGCTCGTTAGTCAACTACCTAAAGGTATGAAAACATTGAAAGAGTGTCAATAGCTCAGCCAAAATGCTCTTGACTTTTTACATAAATTTTGATAATTTGAATTGAAATAAGAAGAATTCCAATTGCCTACACTACAAAAAAAAGAAAAAGTTCAGTTTTCCTGCCAAAACTGCGGTTACATTTCCTTGAAGTGGCTGGGCCGCTGCACCGAATGCGGCGCGTGGAACAGTTTTGTGGAAGAACGATTGCTGAAGCGTTCAAGCAAAAATGCTTTACAACGGTCCCAACCTGCCAATGCGTTGCCCTTGTCAGAAATCTCTTTTGACCAGCAGCAGAGGATTCGGGCGAGCAATGGTGAGTTCAATCGGGTATTGGGCGGTGGCATCGTCAGAGGATCGGTCATTTTGCTCAGTGGGGACCCGGGCATTGGCAAGTCGACCTTGATGTTGCAGCAAGGCGCTGATCTGGCCGGCAAGGCTTTTCCAGTATTGTATGTTTCTGGGGAAGAGTCTACCCAACAAACCAAGTTGCGGGCGCAGCGTCTGGGGATCAATTCTGAGTATCTATATGTTTTGGCCGAAACCGATATCAATGAGATCGTAGTTAAGATCGACAGACTGAACCCGGGGCTGGTGGTGGTAGATTCGATACAGACGATTTACCAACCAGCGTTCGAAAGTTCGCCTGGAAGCATAAGCCAGGTGCGGGAATCAGCGTTGACCTTTTTGCAACTGGCCAAATCAAAGAACGTGCCTGTTTTTCTCATCGGGCACGTCACCAAAGAAGGGTACATTGCCGGCCCCAAAGTGTTGGAGCACATGGTGGACGTCTTGCTGCATTTTGAAGGCGATCGGGACCATTTTTATCGCATTTTGCGTTCCGTGAAAAACCGCTTTGGCTCGACCCGCGAGATCGGAGTTTTTGCGATGACCAGCACGGGCCTTGTGGAAGTCCGAAATCCTTCTGAAATGTTCTTGTCTCAAAGAAGAGATAATATTTCAGGGTCCTCCGTGACCTGTACTTTGGAGGGCACGCGGCCATTCTTAGTCGAGATTCAGGCGCTGGTGAGTCCGACGAGTTATGGTCTGCCCCAGAGAACCGTAACCGGCATTGACAGCAAAAGGCTGTCGTTGTTATTGGCGGTTCTCGAGAAGCGCGTTGGTTTGAAGTTGGGAGCCTTTGACGTGTTCGTCAACGCCGTGGGAGGAGTGAGAATAGATGAGCCGTCGGCAGACCTGGGCATTCTGGTCTCCGTGGCTTCCAGCTTCAAAAATCAGTTTGTGGATCCGGAAGTGCTATTAATCGGTGAAGTTGGTCTCGGTGGTGAGATTCGGGCGGTGCCGCAAATAGAAAAAAGAATCGACGAGGCCGCAAAATTGGGCTTCAAAAAAGCGGTCATTCCTGGATTCAATCTGAAAAATCTAAACAACTCGTGTTCTTTGAAATTACTGCCTGTTGACAAAGCAGAAGAGGTTCTTGGAGAGGTTCTTCATTGAGTCTTGACTTTCAAATCGTAAAGCAAGACACCAACAGTCAGGCCAGAGTTTGTGAGCTGCATACTGCGCATGGCAAAATCGAGACTCCGGTCTTCATGCCTGTGGGTACCCAGGGAACGGTTAAGACGCTGTCGCCCGATGAGCTGAAGGAGGTGGGGAGCCAGATCATATTGGGCAACACCTATCACCTGTATTTGCGTCCGGGGCACGAGATTATCGAAAAAGCGGGCGGCTTGCACAAATTCGCTCATTGGGATTTGCCAATTCTCACCGATAGCGGCGGTTTCCAGGTTTACAGTTTGGCAGCGCTGCGAAAGATCAACGCGGAAGGCGTTATTTTCCGGTCCCATCACGACGGCTCCTTGCACGAATTTACGCCTGAAAGATCCCTGGAAATACAGATGAGTCTGGGCTCCGACATCATGATGGTGCTGGATGAATGTCCCCCATATCCTTCGACTGAAAGTTATGCTGCAGAATCTGTCGAAAGAACCACCGCATGGGCAGAAAGATGTTTGTCGCATTACAAAAATTCGCAGCCCAGGTTTGGCTACGAGCAGTTTTTGTTTGCCATTGTGCAGGGTAGTACCTATCCGGAACTGCGGCAGAGGAGCGCCGCTTCATTAATCGAAATGGATTTTTCCGGTTACGCCATTGGTGGCCTTTCCATCGGGGAGCCTAAATCGGTTTTGCTTGAAATGGCGGCCACTTGCACACAGATTCTGCCAGAGAACAAACCGCGTTATCTCATGGGCATGGGCAAACCGGAAGACCTCGTTGAAATCATCTCACTCGGGGTAGACCTGTTCGATTGCGTCATTCCGACGCGCAATGGACGGAAGGGGCAGGTGTTCACCTGGAACGGTCCTATGAACATCAAGAACGCGATCTACAAGCAAGACTTTCAGCCCATCGATGAGAACTGTGGTTGTTACGCGTGCAGAAACTTCAGTCGAGCCTATATTCGACATCTGTTCCAGGCGGATGAGATTTTGGGATTGCGCCTGGGGAGTCTGCACAATCTTTTTTTCTACCACGAGCTGGTCGGCCAAATCCGTACAAGTATTCGCCGTGGTGAATTCCAGGCCTGGAAACATGATTTTAAGCAAAATTACCAAGCAAGTAAAACCAGTCATTTATAACATTTAGAGTAGGAGGGTGGCGTGAATTTTGTCTCATTATTGTTAATGCTGAGTGGTTCAGGTGGCCAACAAGCAGGCAATCCATTAGCCATGTGGCTACCCATCATCTTAATATTTGTCATCATGTATTTTTTGATCTTTCGACCGCAAGCCAAAAAGCAGAAGCAACACCAGGCTATGGTCGATTCTCTCAAGAAAGGCGACAAAGTCATTACAGCGGGAGGTATTTACGGCTCCATTGCGGGGCTTAAGGAAAAGGAGAAAACGATCATCGTCAAAATCGATGACCATGTGAAAATTGAAGTCTCCCGCAGTTCTATTGCGAAAAAATTGGAGTGAGTTGATGGCTGTTCTTCCTATTATCAAGTATGGCAATCCAATTCTGCGGGTGCAGACAAGCCCGGTTGCTGAGATCACTGAGGAACATCGCATTTTGGTTGACGACATGATCGAAACCATGCAAGAAGCTGAAGGCGTTGGTCTCGCGGCACCGCAGGTAGCGGAATCCATCGCTGTGTGCATAGTGGATTTGGGGCTGATCGAAGAGGGCGCAGCGCCCAAGGCCTACATCAATCCCGTGATTTTACAGGTCGAAGGTTCTGAGAGCCTGGAGGAGGGCTGTTTGAGCATCCCGGATATTCGCGAAGAAGTCATTCGGCCGCAGATCATTCAGGTGAAGTATTTGGATCTGTACGGCACCGAACACGAAGAAGTCTGTGGCGGCATGCTCTCGCGGGTTTTGCAGCATGAAATCGATCACCTCAACGGTGTCTTGTTCATAGACAGGATTAGCTCGATCAAGAGAAAGCTGCTGGCAAAAAAGTTGAAGAGGATTGCTGAAAAAAGTGGCAGAACCAATGGAGTCGCAGCGCACATGGTCAAAGGCGCTTTATGAAATTGTTATTCATGGGAACGCCGGATTTTGCGGTTCCCAGTTTGAGAGCCTTGCAAGCCAGCCAGCATGAAGTTATGAGTGTGGTAACGGCAACCGACAAACCCTGTGGCCGCGGGCTCAAGATTAAACCTTCACCAGTTAAGCAAGTTGCAAAACAATTAGGCCTGCCCGTTCTGCAGCCCACCGATTTGAAAGATTCTAAGTTCATTGAAGACATCCAACGTCTAAACGCTGAGCTTTTTGTAGTTGTTGCGTTCCGAATTTTACCCCCTGAAGTGTTTACACTCCCCCCTCATGGCACCATAAATCTGCATGCCTCCTACTTGCCGAAATATCGTGGTGCAGCTCCCATCAATTGGGCCATAATCAACGGTGAAAAGGAGACCGGCGTAACCATTATTCAAATCAATGAAAAGGTCGATACCGGGGAGATCGTCTTGCAAGAAAAGGTTCCAATAGGGGCCGAAGAAACTGCGGGCGAGCTTCACGACCGTTTGGCCACGATTGGGGCGGAGTGTTTGCTAAGAGCGGTCGCATTGATTGAGTCCGGCAATGTGGCGACAATCCGACAAACTGAAGAAGGGAGCAGAGCGCCCAAACTCTCCAGGGAATTGTGCCACATTCAATGGAATCAACCGGCCGAAACGATTTACAATCTGGTGCGTGGGTTGTGTCCGGTGCCAGGCGCGTACACGAATTTACGTGGGAAAATGATTAAACTGTATCGCGTGAGGCCCGCGGGCCATGCCCCCACAAGTGCAGCGCCCGGAGAAATCGTTCGCCGCGGCAACAGGCCGGGCACCCTTGCTGTTGCCACCGGAGCCGGTTTACTCCACATTCAGGAACTCCAGCCCGAGGGCAAACGTAGAATGTCCGCAGAAGACTTTTTGCGGGGGCATCCTTTGAAAGCAGGGGACCGATTTGAATAAGCCAAATTATTCCGTTCGCCACATTTGCGTGAACATACTGGACCGGCTCAACCACAACGGCCACTATGCCGACGAGCTTATCGCAGAAGCGTTCAAGAGACATTCTTTGCCGCAAGTCGACAGGTCGCTGGTGGTTGAACTCGTAAACGGCACGGTGCGTTGGCAGGGACAACTCGATTGGATTCTGGCGCGGGGTTTCCGGGGTGACTTTAACCGGTGCGCGAGCAAACTGAGAGCCATTTTGGAGTTGAGTTTGTACCAGATCAGATTTTTGCAAAGAATCCCCAAATATGCGGCGGTAGACCAGGGCGTGGAGATCGCGAAAGCCGAAGGGGGGAAGTCCTGGGGCAATTTGGTCAACGCGGTTTTGCGGAATTACCTCAGGCGCGAGAAAACCCTTGAAATGCCTTCTTTTGAAGCAGACGCCACAACAGCATTGGCGGTTCGCCACTCCCATCCGCAATGGATGGTGCAGCGATGGTTAGATCGTTACGGTTTGGAAGAAACCGAAGAGCTTTGTCGCTTTAACAACCAAAGACCGTGCGTCTGCGTGCGCGTGAATCTGGCCAAAACCTCGCCTGAGCACCTACTGCAATATTTTCAAGAAAGGGAGATCGAGGCTCGCCCGTCGATTTATTTTGCCGATTTTATCAAGATTACTCGTCCGGGAGATTTAAACAACTGCTCAGCGTTTACCAACGGCCAGTTTACCATTCAAGATGAAAGCACGGCCATCGGCAGTCTGTTGTTAGCACCCCAAAAAGGCGAGACCGTTTTAGATTTGTGCGCGGCGCCTGGAGGCAAGGCGGGCCACTTAGCCCAGTTGCTCGGTGAATCCGGCCGGGTCTTAGCCGTGGATCAGAACTTCAATCGCTTGAGCTTGTTGCAGGACAATATTGTTAGGTTACAAACAAGACTCATCCGGCCAATCGTGGCCGATGGGCGCCACTTTCAGTGTTCCCCGGTCAACAAAATCCTGTTAGACGCTCCTTGTTCTGGCCTGGGCGTTTTGGCCAAACGGGTCGATTTGCGCTGGAGACGAAAACCCAACGATATCGCTAAGGTGAGCCGTTTGCAAAGGTCTTTGTTGCAAAGCGCCAGTCGACTGGTCAAAAAAGGGGGAGTTTTGGTTTACAACACTTGCACCCTCGAGCCTGAGGAAAATGAAACTGTGGTTGAAGATTTCCTGGATCGCAATGGGAATTTTAGGTTAGAACCGCTGGCTTTAAGTTGTTTGGAGCCATTCGCGAATTCCCAGGGCTATTTCAGATCCTTACCCCAAAAGCACAAAATGGACGGAGCTTTTGCGGCAAGATTGTTAAGGATTAACTAGTGATTGACCGAGACTCCCAAAATGTCATTTCGACGCAGTCCAGCAACTGCCGGACGGAGGAGAAATCTGGTTACATTGGTGCTTAGCCAGATTTCTCATCAGGCATTCGCCTGATTCGAAATGACAGTCGTTAGATGAGTTTTCGGTCAATCACTAACTTAAAGTATGAATTAAGAGCCAATAATCATGGCCACTCTCAAAGAACGAGCATTGCACCTATTGACTCCCAAGCGAGTAGCGATCCTGGCCTTGCTCACGGGCGTCTTATTAGGGGTCACTATTCTATTTGACCAGGTCCTCATGCCCTGGTATACGCGGCACGATCAGGCCCTGGAAGTGCCAAACCTGGTGGGTAAGCGATTCGAAAGCGCCAAAGAGCTTTTGGACGCAGCCGGTTTGGAAATCGTCAAGAAGGGCGAGAAGTATGACTCGGCGTGGCCGTTCGGCTATGTGGTGGACCAGAACCCACACGCATTGAGGAAGGTCAAGAATGGCCGACGGGTTTATGTGACTCTGAGCCTTGGCGACCGTGAGCTGCAAGTGCCGGACCTCATGGGACTGTCTGAAACCAACGCTGAGGAACGATTAAAGAGCCTGGGGCTTCGGATCGGGGAACGAGAATACGAATACGTTGCCAACGAACCGTCCGATATCGTCATCGCCCAGTCGTTGCCACCGAACCGAATGGTGAAAACTGGCACCGCCGTTGACATAAAGGTCAGTCTGGGCAAGGCGGCTGGCAGCGCTCGAGTTCCGTCAATTCTGGGCAAAACCCTGGAGACCGCCAAAAGGGAAATAAGAAAATCGGGGCTGGTTCTGGGTCATGTACAGTTCCGCCTGACCAACGAATTCTTGCCGAACACAGTCATCTGGCAGTCCCTTACGACGGGCACAAAGGTAACCCGCGGGGACACTTTAGACCTCATCGTGACCACGGTGAGCCAATCAAAGCGGAGCTTGAAACAATGATCAAGATCGCGCCTTCTATTCTGGCAGCAGACTTCTCGGTGCTAAGAGACCAAATCCAAATCGCCGAAGAAGCGGGAGCCGATTGGTTGCATCTGGACGTCATGGACGGCCACTTTGTACCGAACTTAACCTTTGGGCCGTTGCTGGTAGAGGCTGTTAATAGAATCACCGACTTGCCTTTGGATGTTCATCTAATGATCGAGAATCCCGACGCCTACATCCACCAGTTCCGCGAGGCAGGTGCGGACATCATTTCCGTGCATGCAGAAGCCTGTGTGCATCTGAACCGGACGCTCAACTTGATCAGAGACGCCGGGGCGCAAGGGGGCGTGGCTCTCAACCCGGCCACACCCATCGGTTTCTTAGATGACGTTCTGGACGACACCGACCTGGTGTTAGTCATGACCGTCAATCCGGGATTCGGCGGTCAGTCGTTTATTGCCCATTCCGCCGACAAAATCCAACGTATTGCCCGCAAACTCGAGCAGGCTGAACTTTCGATTTTCATAGAGGTCGACGGTGGCATCGATAAGATTACCGCGCCACAGGTGGTAGCGGCTGGCGCTAATGTGTTGGTGTCCGGCTCCGCCATCTTTGCCTCTGAGGATATCTCCCGGGCCCTGAAGGCGATAAGGGCGTCGGTAGCGGGTCTGTAGCTCGCATGATTCACAAACTTTCAGTTTTTTGCTGCGCGTTCTACTGATGGTGTCATTTCGAGTCAGGCGGCTGCCTGACTCGAAATGACAGTTTGGGGGCTTAAGTTGATGCCGATGGGCGTATGCCGGATTAATCGGGAATCTTGTGCCTAATTCTCGAATGCATTCCTGCTTACACCATGCAGCAATGACATTCATTGGGCCAATAGATGAAATTCACAATAGTTTAGTTATTGGATGGCGGATAAACGGGGATGTAATCAAGATTATCTGGGGGTATTACCTTGACGCAGTTACCTACCGTGACGTATTGCCAATCGTATTCTCAGTCCAGGATAGTTAAGGTGTCAATACTTCTTAGCAACGGTTTTATACGCGTCTCTAAATGGCATCCCTCCTTTAACTAATTTATAGACCGCTTCCGTCGCATAAACTTCTTCGGTCATCGCTTTTGCACAATTGTCCTCGTTGACTTTGAGATTCTGGAAAATGAGGCTCATGATTTCAATACTGGCCCTTGTAATTTCAAAGGCCTGCATGATTGGTTTTTTGGTAAGTTGTAAGTCTCGATGATAGCCTGATATCAAGTTACCGATGATATTCTTGATTTGGAATTCCTGTGACACGACGATGTGGCATCTTGCTCGCAGCAGCTCCAACACATCCGGGTTCTTTTTTTGTGGCATAATCGAACTGCCTGTGCAAAAATCCTCAGGCAATTCGAAATACCCGAACTCCGGCATGCTGAATACGATTAAGTCGGAGGCTATTTTATTTAAATCGAACATGATTTGACTTAACGCGTGCAGTATGGTGGATTCAAATTTCCCGCGGCTGTTTTGACAGTAAATCGGGTTTTGTTGCAGCTTTTTAAAACCCAATAACTCAGTCGTCATATCTCTATTTATTTTCAGAGGGATGCCATAGCCGGCGCCAGTTCCTAACGGTGATTGATCCACTAATTCAAGTGAAAGTTCAACTACTTTCAGGTTGTCATTCATTGAATCGATAAACGAAGTTCCCCACATGCTAACCGCGGAGGGCATGGCTTTTCTTGTATGGGAATATCCTGGAAATATTATTTCTCCGTACTTTTTGCTAAAATTAGCGATTGCTTTGATTAGTCGCTCCACCGATTTCTTGCATTCATTCAGCTCATGCTTATAAAACAATCTCAATGCCGTCAACACCTGGTCGTTTCTCGACCGTGCGGTATGTATCTTCTTACCCAAATCGCCTAACTTTTTTACCAGATGGTTCTCGATGGCGGTGTGACAATCCTCTTGTTCTTTCCGAATCTTGAATTTGCCCTTCTTATCTAAGTGGATAATGTGGTTTAGTTCCCGTTCGAGTTTTTGCACCTCTTGTTCGTTCAAAATGCCAACCGTGCCCAGCATCTTAGCGTGGGCAATCGAAGCTATGCAGTCGTATTTCACTAATTTCTGGTCCAGAATAAAGTCATCATCCACGGTGAAGTCTTCGATCTGTTTATTTGGGTGGGTGTGCGTTTGCCAAAGTTTCATATTTTCGCCAATCATACGGTTTTCTCTTGCGTAACACAAGATGGTGAGCTTTTAATCTAATGGCATTAATGTTGATAAAGCCGCGCGAGTCTGTTGCGTCAAATCCACCTTCGACTTCCATACTGGAGAGGTCCTGTTCGTAAAGAGATGTGGGGGATTCTCTGCCGATTATATTCACACTGCCTTTGTACAGAGAAAGAAGGACTCTGCCGTCGATGGCTTCTTGACTTTTGTTGAAAGCGCTCATGATAAAATCCATTTCCGGTGAAAACCAAAAGCCATTATAAATCAATTCAGAAAATTTTGGTATCAGCATGTCCCGCAAGTGCATAACTTCTTTGTCCATGGCAATGCCTTCCAGGTCTCTGTGGGCTTCCCAAAGAATAGTAGCCCCGGGAGATTCATAAATACCTCTGGATTTTATCCCAATAAACCGATTTTCAACCATATCCACTCTGCCGATTCCATTTTCGCTGCCCAAATCATTTAAATACATGAATAGTTCCAGGGGCTTATCCTTGACAATCTCTTTATTTTTGTTGATGACCTTTACCGGGAAGCCATTCTTAAAATGAATCTCGACGATCGTCTCCTCGTCGGGCGTTTGCTTGATCGATTTGGTCATGGAAAATATATTTTCAGGCGGCCGATAAAATGTGTTTTCCAAAACGCCGGCTTCGTGGCTTATGTGCATCAAGTTTTCATCTTCGCTGTACGGTTTTTCTTTGGAGGCTTTCACCGAAATGTTCCATTTTTTGGCATAATTCAATAAGTCACTTCTCCCCTTGAATTCTTCTAAGAATTCCGGATCCTTCCACGGGGAGACTATTTTGATGTCAGGATTTAGAGCGTAGTAAGTAAGTTCAAATCTCACCTGATCATTTCCTTTGCCTGTGGCCCCATGGGAAACAAATTCTGCGTTCTCGATTTCAGCAATTTCAATTTGTTTTTTCGAAAGTAGGGGTCTCGCTAAGGAGGTGCCGAGCAAGTACCTGCCCTCATAAAGTGCGTTGCCTCGCAGCGCAGGGAAGATGTAATCTGTGACAAACACTTCTCTCAGATCTTCTGTAAAAACTTTAGAAGCTCCGGTTGCAAGCGCTTTTTGTTCAAGCGCTTTGAAATCCTCTTGTTGTCCAACGTTGCCTACGAAACAAATTACCTCAAATCCTTTATTAAGCAACCATTTTAAAATTACAGACGTGTCCAGTCCGCCACTATAAGCCAGGATCAGTTTTTTCGTTGCCATAATTAATCACGATCGTTTTGGTTATGCATGAGTTTATGCCGCTTCTCCAAGAGCGCGTCAATTGCGGAGATGGTTTCCCTGGGAAGTTTCCAGTCACCCGCCCCAATGGTTTGCTCAATTTGCACTTGACGCCTCGCTCCCACAATCGCGGCGGTGACTTCAGGGCGCCGCAGCACCCAGGCGATTGCAAGCTGGGCAACGGACTTCCCATGTTCCTCGGCCAGCGACCTCAGAGCGTCCACGAACGCCAGATTCGAGCTCAGCTCAGGCTCCCGGAATCGGCTGTCAACCGTTCGTCTGTGGTCCGCCTCCGGCAACGCTTCTACCCATTCTCGGGTAAACTTGTCCGTCAAAATACCTTTCTGCAAGGGACTGTAAGGGATGACCCCGATGTTTTTTGCTGAACAATAATCCAGCAGATTATTTTCAACGTTGCGTTCAAGCATGCTGTACGGCGGCTGCACCGAAGCCACCAGGTGAATCGCTGCAATGCGCTCGAGTTGTTTTACACTAAAATTGCACACGGCGGCATACCGGATTTTCCCTTCTTCGACCAACTCTGCTAATGCGCCCCAGGCTTCTTCGATATCATTTTTCGGGTCTGGCCAGTGAATTTGATAGAGATCGATCGCCTCGATTTGCAGTCGTCTTAAGCTGGCCTCTACTTCAGCCCGAACACTCGCTCGTTTTAATCTTCCGAAAACGTTGCCGTCTTTATCCCAGGCCAGGCCGCATTTGGTGGCAAGGATGGGCTTAGCGCTCCTGCCTTTAATGGCTTGGCCCACGACTTCCTCAGCGTGACCCAACCCGTAGACCGGGGCGGTGTCAATCCAATTGACGCCTAAATCAAGCGCACGTTGGATAGTAGTGATCGATTCTTGATCATCCTGTGGGCCCCAGCCAAAAGGCCAGCCGCCACCGCCGATAGCCCAGGTGCCGAGTCCAATAGGAGTCAATTCTAAATCTGTGGAGCCTAATTTTTTTGTTTGCATGGTTTTTCGAAGCTTTGTGCGCGTTTTTACACTAAAGAAAACGACTGAAGTGGTTCTTAGAAACAATGTGCAAGTCATCCCGAGTAGGTCACCGCTGTTCAGGTGACCGTATCGAGGGGTGACGGGCTTCGATACGTCCCGACCAAAAAGCGGTAGGGACCAAACGGTGACCTTCTTTGAGAAGGTTACCGTTTGACAACCCCGCCCTCGCAATCGAGACGATTGCGTTACGTGCAACAGAGCGTTTCCTGAGAGTGTACTAATATGTTAAATAAATGAAAGCATGTCAAGAGAAAAGTTTGTCCAATGATTCGCGCAAAAGCTTCTCAGTGGGTTTATTTGCACCAACAGGGCCTGGCTTTGGTCAAACGAGTGAATCCAAAGCCTCACAAAGGTTCAGAACCTTCGCGAGGCGGGCGCAGCCCAAACTTGTCGCAGCGACGGTCGAATGCTAAGGCTTATGCCGGGTCGGTGGCTGTGGTTCCTATTTTTTCAGGGGTACCAAATCAAGGGCGGGTTTTGATGGGTTGGGACGAAACGTGTGCGCATGCCCGGGCTGCGCAGTAACCCCAAAAATTTCTTGACAAATAGCAAGATATTAATTATATTGCAATCGTTTAACGGTGAATAGGCAGTTTGGTCTACATAATATTACAAAGGGGTTTTATGTAGATCAAGCGGCACAAAAGGAGGAGGAGTGCACAGCATGTTTAGAGGTAAAGTCAAATGGTTCAACGACAACAAAGGTTATGGTTTCATTGAACACGAAAACGGGGAGGATGTATTCGTCCACTTTTCTGTTATTGAGATGGATGGTTACAAAACCTTGCAAGAAGGCATAGAAGTGGAATATGAATGCATAAACGGCGAAAAGGGCCTGCACGCTACGCGCGTAACCAAGATTTAGTTCCCGACTTCTGTGAACCAATTTCCATGCTACCTACCTATCTACATAAACATTCTTGACGACCCCGATTCCTGATCGGGGTTTTGTATATACGCTTGAATTAACGTCGGAGCGTTGATTGTGAGATTCTCTAAGAAGGACATCGACAAAATTGGCAAGGTGTTAGGCGTTCAAGCCAAGCTTTGGGGAAACAATTATCGCTTTATGCTCGAAAACAGAGAGGCCGGCAGAAAGCTTTCCTTGGAAATCTATCCTAACATTCCAATCGGCAAACAGACCGGAAACCTGGTCAGCGTTTACACCCACAACTCCCATTTGCAGCTTCACTTTTGCACCGGATACGTCGTCAGTGAGATGTTGGGTGAGGTTACTTTTGTAGGCGAGTTTCAAGGACGCCTCTCGGGTCTGATTATCGAAAAAGAGGCGGGCTGTTCTCTCTACGCCAATGTTGATTCAAATCTTCTTTCCGGCGATCTCACGAAACTTGGCCCAGAAGTCATGCTTTCCGGCATTGCTTTATCTCTTACCGAAGGCATTCTGCCGGGCGGAGAGGAGGCACATTCCGAAGAAAGAGAATCTTAACACCCGGCATTGATACTGGTGACGAGATCGCATGGCGTCGATGGCAATCTCTTTTTGAAGAATAATGGGATGTTGAATTACTTAGACGAATTCCTGAACTTTCTCCGGGTTGAAAAGAATGCCGCTGCCAACACCGTCCAGTCCTACCAGAATGATCTGAATCGCTATTTGAGTTTTCTGGCGGATAGGGGCTTTGCCAATTTGGAAGATGTCAAAGCCGCAGATATTCTCTCCTTGATCAATAGCTTGCACCAGTTGGGTTTTGCTTCCGCCAGCAACGCCAGAAATTTATCCGCCATCCGAATGTTCCACCGTTTTTTGCTTGGAGAAGGCCACGTAAAAGTCGATCCTACCCTGAACATTAGCTTCCCCAAGCTGTCGAAAAAGCTGCCCGCAGTCCTGACTCAACCGGAAATCGAATCCATTTTGAGCCAACCGGTTCTTTCCACGAAAAAGGGTCTGCGCGACAAGGCGATGTTGGAGTTCTTGTACGCTACCGGAACACGGGTTTCGGAGCTGATCGCCACTCGTTGTCAGGATTTGTTTTTTGCCGAGGGATTCATTCGAGTGGTGGGAAAAGGGTCGAAGGAACGCATCGTCCCCATTGGCGAGCAAGCTATATTCTACACGACCTCCTATTTAACGCAAGTGCGGTGTCACGTAGCCCAGAGAGGTCTCAGCAAGGATGTGGTGTTCTTGAATTTCCGCGGCAAGCCGCTTTCGAGGATGGGTGTCTGGAAGGTCCTGCGTGCTTATGTCGTCAAGGCGGGCATTACGAAAAAAGTTTCGCCGCATACGTTCAGGCACTCGTTTGCTACCCATCTCATAGAAGGGGGAGCTGACCTGCGTGCTGTGCAGGAAATGCTGGGCCATGCGGATATTTCCACAACGCAAATCTACACGCACCTGGATCGTGAGTACCTGAAAGAGGTGCATCGGCTGTTTCATCCCCTGGAAAAGTATGGCAACAAAGCGAAGAGGGTGTTACAAACATGAAGGACAACGATTGTTTTAGCCATGTCGAAAGTCTCTGAGCGCAAAAAAATATTTACTACCGATTCCGGCATTAAAGTCAAAGCTGTCTACGACGAGGCAGATGTCGCAGACTCCAAGGGTCTGCTGGGCTTTCCTGGAGCGTATCCCTTCACTCGCGGGATTTATTCCAATATGTATCGCGGCCGATTTTGGAGCATGCGGCAATATGGCGGTTTTGGTACGGCAAAGGAAACCAACCAAAGATTCAAGTATTTGCTGGATAACGGACAAACGGGCCTGTCGGTCGCCTTTGATCTGCCTACCCAAATGGGTTTCGATTCGGACTCCCCGCTGGCAGAAGGCGAAGTGGGGAAGGCAGGCGTGGCGATCGATAGCCTCAGGGACATGGAGATTCTGTTCCAGGATATACCGCTGGAGAAAATAACCACGTCCATGACCATCAACGCTACTGCTGCCATTCTTCTGGCCCTTTATGTGGCCATCGCCAGGAAGCAGGGTGCAGATTTGAAACGAATCAGCGGCACGATTCAAAATGACATTCTCAAAGAATACATCGCTCGCTCGACTTACATTTATCCGCCGGAGCCCTCGATGCGAATCGTGACCGACATTTTTGAGTATTGCAAAGACCACCTGCCGCGCTGGAACACGATCTCCATAAGCGGCTACCACATCCGCGAGGCTGGTGCCAATGCCATCCAGGAGTTGGCGTTTACCTTTGCCAATGCCATCGCCTACATTGAGGCGGCCCTGAAGCGCGGTTTGAATGTGGATGAATTTGGCGGTCGGTTGTCCTATTTCTTTGCCTGTCATAACAATTTTTTTGAAGAAATTGCCAAATTCCGGGCGGCGCGTCGTATTTATGCAACCATTATGAAGGAAAGATTCAACGCTGCCAGGCCGAAGACCCTGATGCTGCGGTTCCATACGCAAACAGGTGGGTCCACCTTGACCGCGCAACAACCGGATAACAACATCATTCGGGTGGCGTTGCAGGCCCTCGCCGCTGTTTTGGGCGGCACGCAGTCGTTGCACACCAACTCCAAAGACGAAGCGCTGGCGCTCCCGACCGAGGAGGCCGTACGCATCGCCTTGCGAACCCAGCAAATCATCGCTCATGAATCGGGCGTGGCCGACACCGTCGATCCGCTGGGGGGGAGCTATTTTCTGGAATCCCTGACCCAAGAAATCGAGTCCAAAGTGTGGGGATATCTTGACCGAATCCAGAAGTTGGGAGGGGCGGTAAAAGCCATTGAAGAGCACTATTTTCAGGAGGAGATCAGCAGAAGCGCCTACAAATATCAGAAAGAGATCGAGGCGAATGATAGAATCATCGTGGGCGTGAATGAATTTGTTCATGAAGAGAAAGAACCTCAATCAATTTTGCGCGTCGATCCCTCGGTCCGCAGCGAACAAATAGCTGCCCTGAAAAAATTAAGAGCCGATAGAGATACTGGCAAAGTCGAGCGTTTGCTGGCAGAATTGAGAACGGCTGCGCAAGGCTCTGAAAATCTCATGCCCAAGATTCTGGCCTGTGTCGAAGGTTACGTAACCCTGGGAGAAATCTCTGACACCTTGCGAGAAGTCTTCGGCAGCTACAGCGAAAGCTGATGTTTGCGAACAATCACAACCGCTTCCATTCGGTTGCCCATCCGAGCACGAATGAATTTTCCGGTTTCAAAGAGGTGTTAGCAGCAAATCGCGGGACGCGACGTTTTGGCAAAAGGAGCTTTGTCTTCAACCGGTTAGGCTCCACCAACAGTTATGCAAAGCGATTGGCCGCCAAGGGTAGCGCGGAAGGTACGCTGGTAATAGCGGAAAAACAGACCCGGGGACGGGGCAGGAGGGGCCGTCGTTGGGAATCGGCACCTGGAAAAGGATTGTGGATTTCATTGATTTTGCGTCCGGACCTCGAGGCAGACAAGGCCGGATTGCTTGCCCTTTTGGCGGGCCTTTCCGTTGCCCAGACCGTTGAAACCCATCTAAACTTGTCTGCTGAATTAAAATGGCCTAATGATGTGTTGATTCAATCAAAGAAGTTTTGCGGGATTCTGAGCGAAGCTGAAATTTCAGCCCGACAAAGACTCGCCTGGATTGTGCTCGGAATCGGTCTCAATGTCAATCACTTGCTGGAAGACTTTTCGGACGAAATTCGTCCCAGGGCGACTTCATTGGCCATCGAATGCGGAAGCCCTGTTAGCCGCAGCGAATTGTTGCTGGCCTTTCTTGGTGTTTTGGAGGAGAACTATCTGAAACTGAAGCAGGGTGGGGCGGCTTACTTCCTCCAGCAATGGATTAGAAGATGTCCCACTTTCAAGAAGCGAATTTTGCTTCGACAAGATGAGACAGAAATGGAAGGCATCTTTGAGGATTTGGATGCCGGGGGAAGAATGCTCTTGCGTCTGGCTAATGGTGAAATCAGGCGGATTTCGGCTGGTGAAGTGATAATCCAACCCGAATAATTCATTCGCCGCAAAGTCGCAGAGGTGCACCGTACCAAGAATAAGAAATAGGAACGTTAGTGTCAGTAACACAACGTTTTTCTACGTAAGTTTTTTATTTGCAATCGCACAAAGGGAATTCGTACTGAGTCCCGGCGATTTTCTAAATATTGAGGAGATTCATGTTATTAGCAACCGACATCGGCAACACACACGTCACCATTGGCGTCTATTCGAAAGAGAGGTTGCTGGCCCATTGGCGCTTGTCTTCGGATACGGTTCGTACCGAAGACGAGAGCTGGATCATGCTCACCATGCTGTGCCACAGCGCCGGGTTGGATCCTGCAAGATTAACCGGGTGCGTGGTCTCCTCTGTGGTTCCGGACTTGACCCACATCTATGCCACCATGGCCAAAAGCAATCTCGCAATTCCATGCGTGGTCATCGACGCGAACCTGGACACGGGTCTGAGAATCTTGTACAAAGATCCCATGTCCGTCGGTGCCGACCGCATTTGCAATGCGGTGGCGGGTCACCACAAGTACGCTGGTCCATTGATCATTGTCGATTTTGGCACCGCTACCACCTTCGATGTTGTCTCGGAGGAAGCTGAATACCTGGGTGGGGTGATTTGCCCTGGCGTTGAATCGTCTTCCTACATCCTGCACCGATACGCGGCCCGGCTGCCCAAGGTGGAATTAAGATTCCCGAAAAAGTTAGTGGCCAGGACCACGGAGTCCAGTATGCAAGCGGGCATCATGTATGGCACCGTAGAAATGGTTAACGGTCTTGTGCGCAGATTGCTCCGCGAATTAGGTCGCCAGGCCACAATCATAGCCACAGGCGGCATAGCGGATCAGTTGATCGAAAAACTCGACATGGCGCCAAAACTTGAACCTCTGTTGACTTTAGAAGGGATGCGGCTGATTTATGAGAGAGTCAAGAAGTAGTCGACAGGCAAAGCACGCCGGGAGCCGCAAAACAAGTCCGGGCTTTCGGGCCCGGCGCTGGACTTCATGAATCGAGCATCGGTCTCTTAGGTCCTAAAAATACCCGTTTCCTACCTTCCACGCTCAGAGGATTCTGGTCGTTTTCCGGCCATTCGCCTCAAATCTGTTCAAACTTGCGCGTCAGTCTTTCCTAACAAGCTTCGACCTAAGTGCTTAGTAACTCGAGGCTTGTACAACCACTTTTTCCTTTCGGCACAACCATTGCACGTGCGTTCAGGATTTATGGCTCAAATCATTTTGACACCATCACTTTGCTTCAATTCATTTAATAACCAAGGCTGAGTCATGGCCCTTCGTAAGTCAAAATCTGTTTTACAAAGAGGACGTATTATGCCGTTAAAATCGCCGAGGATTTTGATTGTCGACGACGAACCGCTCATGAGCAACATGCTCAATGAAGCCTTGAAGAAGAAAAACTATGACGTCTCGATTGCGGACAACGGACGGGCCGCCATCGAGCTGTTAAAGAAAGTCAAGTTTGACCTGGTGATCACGGACATTTTTCTTCCCGACATCAACGGCATGGATATACTCAAAAAGGTCAAACAACTGGACGCCAACATTGGGGTCATCATGATCACGGGGCACGGCTCTATTGAGAAAGCCGTGGAGGCTATGAAAGTTGGAGCCTATGATTTCTTGAGCAAGGGGTTTTCCATCGGCGAAATCGAAGTTACAGTTGAAAAATTTTTCAAATACCAACGGCTTTTGCAGGAGAATGAATTGCTGCGTTCCGAGTTGGGCTGCCGTTACGGGTTAGAGCGCATCATTGGCAAGAGCGACTCAATCAGAAAGGTGTTCGAGACCATTGAAATGGTGGCACCTACCAAGGCCACGGTTTTGATTCAAGGCGCCAGCGGCACTGGCAAAGAGCTCTTTGCGCGCGCGATTCACGACTGTAGCCCCCGGCGGGAGCAGGCCTTTGTAAAAACAAATTGCGCTGCGATTCCCGAAGGGTTGATTGAAAGCGAGCTTTTTGGACACGAAAAAGGGGCCTTCACCGGGGCTATACGCCGCACCAAGGGCAAGTTCGAATTGGCGGATGGCGGCAGTTTGTTGTTGGACGAGATTAGCGAGATCAGGCCCAATTTGCAGGCCAAATTGCTGCGCGTGCTGCAGGAAAGGGAATTCGAAAAAATCGGAAATCCTGAATCGATCCAGGTCGATGTGCGCATCATTGCTACGACCAATCGCGATTTAAGAGAAGAGGTCAAGCGGGGAAATTTTCGCGAGGATCTGTTCTACCGCTTGAATGTCGTACCGATCTTTGTTCCGCCTCTGCGGGATCGCAAGGAAGACATTCCTTTGTTGGTGGATCACTTCATCGCCAAATACTCAAAAGAAAATGACCGGCGCATCGCTTGCATCGATGAGCAGGCGTTGCACGCTTTGCTGCAACATGATTGGCCAGGGAATGTTCGTGAACTCGAGAATGCCATTGAACGCGCTATCGTCATCTGTAAGAACGACACCATTTTGCCGCAACACCTTGCGGTTGGCGAGTTTTGTCGACAGGAAAGCGGCTCTAACTCGACCTATTCTCTACCCTCTGGCAAAACATTGAAGGAAGTGGAAAGGGAACTCATCTTGAAGATCCTGGACGAACAGGGAAAAAATAGAACGCATGCAGCGCGCAAATTAGGCATCAGCGTTAGGACTCTACGAAACAAACTGCGCGAGTACAAAGGTGACGACTCCGCAAGTCGAGAGGAGCTGGTAGGAAATTAGTTTCACCCCTTAGGCAAATTCTTCCGCCAAAAACCATCCTCAGCAATAGCCAGGGCCTTCATAGCCTCTTGAGAAGCGAGTGCCGCTTCAGATCGCTTGCAACAAGACCCGTTTCCGATCCCCAGGAATAAGTCTCATATTATTAGTCTCCTAAGCGATTAACACAGCATAACAAAAGTTGAGATTCATTACATCTGGGCTCGTTGATCTCGATACGACTTCTCCACTCAGCCTGTGGCATGGAAGTTGCCAAATCAATTCCCCAGCTAACAGCTTGGTAATCTTGAGCTGTACAACTCCTAACAAGAATGCTTAACATTTGCTATCCCATTTGAAACTAAGAGACCCTTAAACTATTGCAACCAGACTGTTCTTAGACTCAAACTGCTTACAATTTATTGCGGGGCATATTGCGTGTCTTCAACCGACTTAGACGATTCTTGGTGGTAACAAGAACTATTTAAGGAGAGATTCTTATGCATGCAGCGGTACAGATGAAGCTATGGCAGGAATACCGAGCTACTCAAAAGCCGGAAACTCGAGAGGCGCTTTTAGTCCAATATTTGCCCCTGGTAAAATATGTGGCGGGCAAGATGATGTTTTCACTGCCCGCTTCCGTTGATTACAATGACTTGATCAGCGCAGGTATTATGGGGCTAATCGGTGCCCTGGAAAGATTCAATCCGGACCAGGGGGTTAAGTTTGAAACATTTGTGTTGCCTCGAATCCGGGGTGCTATTTTGGATGAATTACGTACCTTAGACTGGGCACCCAGATCCCTTCGATCAAAGGCACGCATGGTTGAACGCGCTGGTTCCCAGTTAGAAAAGGAATTGGGGCGCGCCGCCTCAGACATCGAGATCGCCGACAAACTTGACATGGACATTGGTGAATACGACTGTGTTATGCGGGACTTGAGCATGGCTTCGTTGTTATCTCTGGACGGGGGTCTGGGGGAAGAGGCCGAGAATCTTACCTCCATGTACGACCTGCTGGAAAACACACAGTCCGACAATCCTTACCGAGTCTTAGAGACCGATGAAATAAGAAAACTCCTAATAGCAGCCATAGAAAGCCTGAATGAGCAGGAAAAAATAGTCATGGCTTTATATTACTATGAAGAATTGACCCTGCGCGAGATCGGCCAGGTGCTAAACATTACCGAGTCCAGAGTCTCACAAATCCACAGCAAGGCTATTGACGGCTTGAGAAGTCTGTTAGAAAATGAAATCTTATCCTGACCACGGAAAATGCAACGAGCAAACGGGAAAAGCAAGAAACCGAGAAGCTACCAATTTTGTTGTTCTTTGACAATTGCCAGCAAGACGGAGATGATAGGCATCGGCAGGGCATGTCTCACTGAAATTGCGTCCAGCCTGGGTTTCGACAGCAGACGCATCTATGAACTCAAATTAGCCCTGAACGAGGTCTGTGTCAACATCATAGAATATTGCTACCATTGGAACATGAATTACAAGATTCTAATCGAATTCTTTCAACACGACGATAAGTTAGAAATAAAGGTGAAGGAATTTAGCAAGTTGATCGACTCCAACATTCACCGTGACTTGGCAAAACCAGACGAAGCTAAGCTGAATTCCAACAACCATTTCTTGGTGAATCATCTCATGGACGAGGTTTCATTTGACTATGAGGCGCCTGAAGGGGTAGAGATCAGTCTAATTAAACTGCTTGGACGCGAGAAAGAAGGAGTCATCGACAATCGGCAAACCATAGTAAATCAGAGCTGATTCAGACGCTTGCAAAACAACACGGAGCTTTAGGAAACATCAAACGGAAGCGATGGATGAAACTGAAGTCAAGAACAATGGCCGACGAAGATGAAAAGCTCGTGGAGAACGACGATGTTCATTTCCATGATTTCTTGAACAACTTGAGCCGCATCATCGAATTCGATGCCGGCAGTTTGTTTCTGTATGATACGGAGTCAGAAGCCCTAAAGGAAGTTGCCAACAAGGGAGAAGGCATTGATTTCATCAGTTCCGTGCACTTTCCGCTGGGCAATGGCCTGTCAGCCTGGGTGGCCCAAAAAGGCAAACTCATCTATCTCCCTGATATTCATCGGGGGAGCAGGCATGGTGAGAATCCGGTGCGGTCGTATGTGTCCATTCCTCTGGAAGTCAACAGCAAGGTGCTGGGGGTATTGAATCTGGGACATGGAATTCCACACGCCTTCAGCGATGAAGATATTAAGAGAATAGAATGCGTCGGCAAAGAGGCCATTCGTAGGATAGTCAACCGGAAATATTTAAAATTGAATTGACTGTTATGGTTTATGAGTTACCTGGCATGGAAATTGCAAAAACTTGGAAAAATGAAAATGGTCAAAACGTGAAAATCATTTCATTCCTCAATAAAATAACAAGTTAATTTGCTTTGCTTGCATTGCGTCATGGTTCGCACGTGTCTCAATGTGAAATATAAGCCAAATAAAATGGGTGTTGGCACATGACGAATCAACACGGCTTAGGTAACTTAATCTTGAAATTTATTGACAAAGTTCTGCTGGTTATTTCTATCCTCATAAGCATCGTTCAAATTGCTTTTAAACAAAGCAGACGGACTCATCTTGAAGGATCCAAATATCGGAAATCGTAAGTAATAGAATAACTGTAGCGAATATTTTGTCAAGCTGATTTATCTTTAGTCGAATGCAATAAAGAGGTTTATGGCGATGAAAGGAGTCTTGAAACCAAACTGCTGCTTGTTTATCGTTGCGTTATTGTTATCGGGGAGCTTAACCACGGTATACGGTCAAGGGACAAAATCACTTAGTAACAAAGAATTGTCAATCAATCTGAAGTCGCAAGCGTTGGTTCTTGGGCCTGTGATCCGGCTTGGCGACATTGGCATCCTCTCGGTGCCTGACAGCGTTGCGAGGCGCCGCCTGGAATCGGTTGAGTTAGGAAAAGCTGCACCGCCAGGGGAGTCCCGAGAGATATCGATTTATTACATCAGGCGCAGCTTAAAACGCGCTGGCTTAGGGAAATTTATCTCCAACATAAAGGGGCCTAAAACAATTCGAGTCACAACAGCTCCGATTGAATTGGACAAGGCCAGGCTACGAGACGGCATCGCAAAAGTGATTATTTCCAATAGATTAACAAAAAAAACATGATATTTGCAAGAATTTGTGTCGATTTACTTGTATATTGTCTTATTTTTTCTTATACTTGACAGAACGTCTAAGTCGGTTTAATGATGAAACATCTACTTTACAAGTGTGTGGCAACTAATTTGAGTGTGGAACAAAACCCGAGGAACCAAATATGTTAGTCCTGACAAGGAAGTTGGGTGAGACCATTGTTATTGGCGATGATATAGTGATCAAGGTAGTTGACATACATGGCAAACAGATTCGTTTAGGCATTGAAGCCCCCACTGAAATTACCATTTTTCGCGGCGAGATCTACGAGAGAATTCTTGCGGAAAAGGCGAAGTCCAAGCAAAGGGATGAGGAGAATGTGCAAGACGAAGCAAATGTAAGAAAAGATGAAGAAGACAAGTCGGTTAAGCTAAACCACGACGACAACTCCAAGACCTGAGGGTCTCATAGGATTCTCAGCCCTCCCTTCCCTCAATTTTCAACACCCACTCTGAACAAAACTTCTGTACCCAATCTCTCAATTTCTTAACTTTTGTAAAATTTGCGTAAAGCTTCAAAAAAGTTTTGCCGATACAGCTATTAGAATTTCTTAATAAGCCCAATGGAGGCAACAGATGGTCGACGGCGGACTTCAGTTGCGATTCGGCCCAAGCGAGGAGACGCACATGGAGGATGAAGTAAGAGAGTTCCTCGAGACTCTTTCTGACGAGTTAACCAAACAAACACGAACTCTTTCGGAACTGAGACAAATCGTGGAGTGGCATAATAGCATGAGGCACGCCTCGAACCAGAGCCACGGATGGATTGGTCCCGATGATGAAAAGGAAAAGCTGCTAAGCTTGATCCTGGCGCACAGCAGAGATTTGACCAATTTTCAAAAGATATGGGTTACGCAAAAAAACCGATTTTCGTTAGCTGCACAGCGCAGGATTCAAGACAAAATTAACGAGCTCAAAGAGGTCGTGTCAGATATATTGGACATGGAAGGGAGGCAACTGCCAAGAGTGACCTCTTGAAAGCGGCGAATAAAACTACTATTGAGCAACTCATTATGACTAAATCTGATGATCGTGCCAAAAATCTTAACTTGATCCTACAACGCCTTCGAAATGGATTTTACACAACCAGCGAAGTAACAGAGAGGATCGCCAAGAAAATCCTGGAGGAGCATCTCTGCCACGAGTTACCCGCGGTCAAGGAAATTTGATCAAAATCCTTGACTTTTAATTCTGGTATGTGTATTTTTCGTTTACAAGGGGCCGTAGCTCAGTTTGGGAGAGCGCATGACTGGCAGTCATGAGGTCGTGGGTTCGATCCCCATCGGCTCCACAAAAAAAGCCCGTAGCGATTCGCATTGCGGGCTTTTTGCTTGAGAGAGACTGCCGCAGGCAATTGAATAGGGTGGGCCAAGGTCGCATGAGCTTCATGGGCTGTTAATACTTCCAAGGGTAATGAAGCTGTAAAGATTTCTACCGCAATTGTTGTCACATTTGAATTCTTCAAACAGGCGTTTTGACTCCGTTTCGTCTTTCACGATGAATCTCTTAACATTGCCACATGATTCACAGGTAATGATCAATTCCTGGACTTGAATGGAACTCATATTCTGATTCTCCCGTTGTTGAATTGTTCAGCCGTTTAATATAATAAAATCTGATTAATCTTAAAAGTTAAAAGTTGTGAATTCTTGCGCACCAGACACCGATGGTTAAGATCGTTATCATCACCCTTTTGTTGTTGTTCATATTTTTGGTGAACAAAAGGAACAAGCGCCTTCACAAATCTATTCGACAACGTCGGCAAGAGATATTAGACCGCATGCGAAATGTCAGGCGCCAATGAGGGCAAAAACACAAAATAAATCTTGCATACTATTTAATTATTTGGTATATTTTACCAAAGAATTTTCAGCGGGAGTGGCTCAGTTGGTAGAGCATCACCTTGCCAAGGTGAGGGTCGCGGGTTCGAACCCCGTCTCCCGCTCTTTGTGGATCAGGGCTCAAAATGGCTCTGATCTTTTTTTGTCCAAAGGCGGTGTAGCCAAGTGGCCAAGGCGGAGGTCTGCAAAACCTCTATTCATCGGTTCGAATCCGATCGCCGCCTCTGATTCGCGCGCGTTGTGGATGCGTGTAGGCCGGGGTGGCGAAATTTGGTAGACGCAAGGGACTTAAAATCCCTCGGAAATTCGTTTCCGTGCCGGTTCGAGTCCGGCCCTCGGCACCGCTTGCTAATATCCAGGAGTTGAGACACGACTCCTCATCTTCCACTCTATTGCCGGGGTGGTGAAATTGGCAGACGCGCTGGACTCAAAATCCAGTGGACTTCGGTCCGTGAGGGTTCGAGTCCCTCCCCCGGCACTAAAAGCCCGGTTCAAAAAGCCTTTTTCCCATCCCGTTCTAATCTCTTCTCGGTATTGCCCATGGGCTTCAACGTAAGCCCCCAAACTGTCATTTCGAGTCAGGCGGCTGCCTGACGAGAAATCTGATTTGTGCCTAAATCAGACCCCTCGACTACGTCCGGCAACTGCCGGACTCCGCTCGGGGTGACAATCTGGTGCTTAGACGTCCGTTAAGTTGACGCCAAAACGGTATTGCCGTTGCGCCTCTTGCTATGGTGAAACGTCTTATTTGCCGAAATTTGCCACCCAAAAAAACCTTGACATTTGTCCTTATATTTTGAATATTAAGCACGTATCTTTGGCGAAAGGGGTTCCATGATTTCATTTTTGGTATTCATTACTGCAATAATAGCTGGCATAGGTTACTTTGTTCTGGGGCAGGGACTTTGGGTCATTGTGGCTCTTCTTGTCGTCACCCTGGCAACACGTTTTCGAGAGCAAACCAAATCTTATGGCAGGTTTGTTGAGGTTGTATTTTTGTTTTGCCTGGTTTCATTTGTTATCGGACAACTGGGCATACATTTTCCCTATTCTTTGATTATCGTACTGGCCTCTTTGATCATGTTGATTTCTCTCGACGGTCCTGCGTGGGGCGAATTGTACTTTTTGCCCGCTCTCACGCACAAATATTTTAAGCTGTCTTTGGTCGTGGCTTTTCTGACCTTAGCAGTGTTCGGAATTTGGGTCTTCTTGAAGGTTCCTGCGGGCGAAAATCCAGTTCCCCTGAGTTGGCCTCTGGACACATTGATCGTTATGGGGGTCGGCTTCGCGTTCTATCTGGCCATTGTGGAAGAGATAATTTTCAGAAGTATTTTGCTCGAGCGGGTGAAATCAGCGGCGGGCATAAACTGGGCCGTTCCCATCCAGGGCACCTTTTACGGCTTAATGCATTACCGAAGCGGAATTCCCAACGGCCTGGGGGGGGTCGCATTGGTTTCCTGTTTCGGAATAGGTCTGGGCTATCTGGTAAAGAAATCCAATAGTGTCTATTTGTCCATGTTGGTCAATTTTGTAGTCACTTTCTTGGTCTTTTTGGAACTTACCGTGCTTGGCAAGGCTTAGGCTCATGGGACGGCGACCAACGCATTTGGTAAAATATATCGCCGCGCTTATGTTTTCTAAGGACGAATTGAATCGCGAGGCTAAGCACAATTTGGAGACCCAATTTGGTGAAATCGACCAGGAATCCCCTGCTTTCCGGTTTACTCACACTGAATATTATGCAAAAGAGATGGGGCCTGATTTGATGAAGCAGTTTGTCAGTTTCAAGAAGTTAAAGGAACGCGAGGAGCTGGTCAGCTTGAAGTTGTACGCCATGGGTTTGGAAGACCAATTCGCAAAGGCAGGCCAACGGCAAGTCAACATCGATCCGGCTTATTTGGAGCTGGCAAAACTCGTGGTGGCTTCCAGAAAAAACTTTGATCACAGAATCTATTTAGGCAAAGGGGTGTTCGCGGACCTGCAATTGCGCTATCGACACGGACAGTTTGTGGCCCTTGAGTGGACGTACCCGGATTATCAGTCTGAGATCGTGTTGACCTTCTTGCAGCGGGTGCGAGCACGCTACTACGACGAACTCAACTGCGTGGCGTATGAATGAATTTACCTACAAAAAGGCGGGCGTTGACCGGGCCTTTGGTGAACAGACCAAAGCGCAGATTAAGGAATTAGCGCGGTCCACTTTTTCCGAGTCTGTGCTAAAGGATATCGGGTTGTTTGGTGGTTTCTACCAATTGGACGCCGAGAAAGCGTCAAGCCCGGTTCTGGTGTCAAGCATCGATGGGGTGGGAACAAAAATAGACGTTGCACAAATGGTCGGTCAGTACGGCAGCATAGGAGAGGACCTGGTCAATCATTGTGTCAATGACATCATGGTTTGTGGTGCCGATCCAATCTTCTTTCTGGATTATCTGGCCGCAGATCACCTGAAGGCTGACGTCATCCAGGAGATCGTTCGAGGTATTGCACGCGCCTGCAAGCACGCGGGTTGCGCCTTGATCGGAGGAGAAACTGCGGAAATGCCCGGCACCTACGTCCAGGAAAAAATGGACGTGGTGGGTGCCATCGTGGGTCTGGTTGAAAAAGACGCCATCATCGACGGCAGCAAGGTAGGGCAGGGAGATGTTCTGATTGGCGTGGCGTCTAACGGATTGCACACCAACGGCTTTTCCCTGGTGCGAAAGGTGTTGTTTGAGCACAAGAATTACAGACCTTCTGATTATTTGGCGGAGCTCGATTCTTCCTTAGGCGAGGAGTTGCTCAAGACACACAGAAGCTACCAGCGCCTGATTCAAACGGTGCGCGAGGACAAAAGCTTGCACGGCATAGCCCACGTCACAGGTGGGGGGATCGTTGACAATACCAGGCGTCTTTTACCCGGGCGTCTTGAAGTGCAAATTTATTGGTCAGCCTGGGAGGTGCCGCCTATCTTCAAGATCATTCAAAAGGAAGGCAGGGTAAGCGATTCTGAAATGCAACAGGTTTTCAACCTGGGCGTTGGCCTGGTATTGGTGGTGGAGAACGACAGCGCTGACCGTTTTCTGCGTCTGTCGAAAACCAACATGGGCGGTTCTTATCTCATTGGAACCGTAGTAAGCAAGTAGGCAAGGAGGGACTTTGACACGTTTAGGCATCATAGGGGCAGGAAGTTGGGGAACAGCTCTGGCCATTCTGCTAAATTCAAACGGTCGCCAGGTAACGTTGTGGAGCCGCAACAGCGAAGTCATCGATTCGATTTTAAAACAGAGGGTCAATAAGAAATACTTGCCGGATGCCAATTTAGCCCCAGAAATCCAAATCGATGACGATCTAAACAGGGTCGTGCGGGAAAAAGATGGCATCATCGTGGCGGTTCCGTCGCACGCGGTTCGGTCTGTGATGAACGCTATCGATGAGATCGACGATGAGAGCATTCTGATCAGCGTCGTCAAGGGCATTGAAAACCACACCTTGTTGCGCGTCAGTGAAATCTTGAAAGAAAAATACAGTGAAGAGAGAATCGCTGTTTTGTGTGGTCCAAGTCATGCCGAGGAAGTCTGCAAAATGATTCCCACAGCGGTGGTGTGCGCCTCCAAAAACTTGAGGACTGCCGAATGGGTACAGAAAACGTTTATGGCTCCAACCTTCCGCGTTTACATGCACAGCGATGTGATTGGTGTAGAGCTTGGGGCCTCGTTGAAAAATATCATCGCCGTGGCGGCAGGCATCATCGATGGGGTCGGCGCCGGGGACAACACCAAGGCGGCCCTAATCACCCGCGCCCTGGCTGAAATAACCCGGCTCGGGACCAGTTTGGGGGCCAACTCTCTGACGTTTGCCGGCCTGTCCGGCATGGGGGATTTAATCGTTACTTGTATGAGCAAATATAGCCGGAATCGTTATCTTGGAGAACAGATTGGCAGAGGCAAATCCCTGGAAGAGGTACTCGCGGAGATGGTAATGGTTGCGGAAGGCGTTAAAACAACACGGTCAGCGCATGAATTGGCTGCGAAACATCACGTCGAAGTACCGATCATCAGCGAAGCCTATCATGTGCTGTTCGAAAACAAGGACCCCCAAAAAGCGGTGTTCGATTTAATGACCAGGGCCGCCAAAATTGAGGATTGGGGTTAAGGGTTTATGGTAAAGTCCATCTTGCTGTCCGTTGACGGCTCGAGTTACACCGAAGCAGTTGTCAAGCAGGGCATTTATTTGGCAAATGCGTTCGAATCGCACATAAGGGTGGTGTCTGTGGTGGACATTCGTTTGTTTGAATGGCCCATGGGCATGGGTGCCGACGCCTTTGTGCCAATCATTCCTTCGTCGCTCTATCAAGAAGAGTCCAAAAGAATGTTGGAAGCTAAATCCGATGCCGTGCTCCAGAAATGTTCCGGCTTACTCCAAAGCGAAGGTCTGGAATTTGAGACGGAAAAAATCTACGGCCCGCCTGTCGATGTGATTTGCGAAAAGTCCTACTTAGTGGATTTGTTGATTATGGGGTCGCGGGGAGAATTTGCTAAATGGAAGAGCAAATTGGTGGGAGCAACTCTCGAAGCCGTAGTGCGACAGTGCAACAAGCCCATATTAATCACGCGCGAACGATTCAACCCAATTTCTAAAATCCTCGTAGCCTATGACGGCAGCGACAAGGCCAACAAGGCCTTGCAGTTGGTGGCGTTTTTTGGCACCAAATTGAAGGCGAACATTGTCGTCTTGGCTGTCCATGAAAATGATCAAGTTCGCAACAAATACCTCCAGGAGGCCGATGCTTACCTGGAACCTTACAAATGCGATTTAGAACTCATCGGCGTTTCGGGCAGCCCTGAGAAGTCGATCGTACAACTTGCCAATGAGAAAGCTTGTGACTTAATCGTGATAGGGGCCTTTGGACATTCAAGAATTCGAGAAGCCATCCTGGGCAGTACAACAGAGCAGGTGATGCGAGCAGCCAGAATTCCGGTTCTGTTGTCCAAGTAGTTGCCGGTTGCTTAAAAAACTGAGTTTTTAAGTGAAAATTGCACGCTATTTAAGTTGTTGGACATGGGAATGTCATGATTACCCAAAAAATAAATAATGGTAAATTACCAAAAAAACTCAGTTTTTTGGGTCAGGTTAAATAAGCTCCAATGAATTATTCAGGCTAAAACAGAAGAGGGATGACACTGAATGAACGCACAAACCTATATTTCCGATTTGTCGAAACATGTGGGGCAGGAAGTTTCCGTCTATGGTTGGCTTTACAACAAACGCTCCAGCGGCAAGTTGTGGTTTTTGTTGATACGGGACGGGAGCGGCATTCTGCAGGCTGTTGCCTTTCGCGGTGATGTGGGTGAAGAAATCTTTGAACAGTGTGAGCAAGTGACTCAGGAATCTTCGGTCATCGTTAGCGGTACGGTCAATGCAGACAAACGGGCGCCAGGCGGTTACGAACTGCAGTTGAGGGGCATCCAAATCCTCCAATTGGCCAGGGATTATCCCATTACTCCCAAGGAACATGGCACCACTTTCCTGATGGATTACAGGCATCTTTGGCTGAGGTCTTCGCGGCAACATGCCATTTTGAGAATCAGGCATGAAGTTGTTCGTGCTTGCAGAGATTTTTTCGATCAACGAGGGTTCGTGTTGCTGGACGCGCCGATCTTTACCCCGGCGGCTTGCGAAGGGACCACCACATTGTTTGAAACCGACTATTTTGGCTCGAAAGCGTATTTGACCCAGAGCGGCCAGCTCTACATGGAGGCCGGCGCCATGGCGTTCGGAAAAGTTTATTGCTTCGGCCCCACCTTTCGGGCGGAAAAATCAAAAACGCGACGTCATCTGACCGAATTTTGGATGATTGAGCCGGAAGTTGCCTACATGGATTTGGATGGCGACATGAATCTGGCCGAGGAGATGGTCACGTTTGTCGTCCAGCGAGTCCTGGAAAACCGTGCCGAAGAGCTGAAAGTGCTCGAGCGGGATACCGGGCCCTTGGAGAAAGTCCAAACCCCGTTTCCCAGAATCAAATATGACGAAGCGGTTGCAATCCTCAAGAAGAACGGGGTCGCTTTTGAGTGGGGCAACGATTTTGGCGGCACAGATGAAACTGTCATATCGGAACAGTTTGATCGTCCGGTCCTGGTGCATCGCTACCCAGCGGAAATCAAAGCTTTTTACATGAAGAACGATCCGCAACAACCCGATCGGTCTTTATCGGTCGACATGTTGGCTCCTGAAGGCTACGGCGAAATCATCGGTGGTGGGCAGCGCGAGGACGATTTGGCGGTGTTAGAGAAAAAGATCCAGGCCCACGATTTACCCCAAAAAGCCTTTGAGTGGTATCTCGATTTGCGCCGCTATGGCTCGGTGCCGCATGCGGGATTTGGGTTGGGCATCGAGCGTGCGGTGACCTGGATTTGCGGGCTAAAACATTTGCGCGAAACCAGTCCGTTTCCGCGACTCATGCATCGCATCTATCCGTAGTTTTTCAATGCAACACAAAATCATTGGCGTCATCGGGGGCAGCGACTGCACGGCTGAGACGGAGCGTTTGGCCGAGGAAGTGGGGGCGTTGATCGCGCAAAAGAATGCTGTTTTGATTTGTGGCGGGCTCGGTGGCGTCATGGCAGCGGCGTGTCGCGGTGCGAAGAAACACGGGGGCACGACCATCGGGATTCTGCCAGGAAAAGACAAAACCCAAGCCAACCCGTTTGTAGACATTGCGATTGTAACCGGCATGAGCGATGCCCGCAATGTCATCATCATTCGGTCGTCGCAGGCGGTGATCGCCATTGACGGCTCGTATGGCACGCTCTCGGAGATTTCGTTTTGTCTGAAGTTTAAAGTCCCGGTAATTGGCTTGCAAACCTGGGAAGTCGACCCGGGCATCGTTCGTGCTGAGAATGCACGGGATGCTGTGAATTTAGCATTTGACGCAGCTTGTTAACTTTTCAATGGATGTCTGTGTAAAGTTAATCGTTAAAGGATTGGTCCAGGGAGTTGGATTCCGCTGGTTCGTCTACCGGGTCGCCAACAATTTTGGCGTGCGGGGCTATGTCAGGAATCTGTACAATGGCGACGTCGAAATTGAAGCGGAAGGGGAACGCGGCCCGGTCGAAGAACTCATTAAAGAAGTCAAAAAGGGACCGATGTTTGCGAAGGTGGTGGATGTTCTAATCGAGTGGAAAGCTGACAAACCAAAATACAATTCCTTTAGAATCGAGCCTTAACAATTAGAGGGGAGGGCCCAAATGCCAGATTTAGAAAGATCGATTCGCAATGTCCCGGATTTCCCCCAAAAGGGTATTGGTTTCAAAGATATTACCACGCTGTTGAAAGACAGGATGGCTTTCAAACAGGCCGTGTACGAAATGGCCGCCAGGTTCAACTCAGATGCCATTGAAAAAATTGTTGGCATCGAATCGCGCGGATTTATTTTCGGCGCTGCTCTGGCTTTCCACTGGGGCCTGGGCTTTGTGCCGGTGCGCAAGCCGGGCAAGCTTCCTGCCGAAATCGTTAGCCAGGAATATGACCTGGAGTACGGAACCGACAGAATCGAGATTCATAAAGACGCCATTTTGCCTGGCGAAAATGTGCTTATCGTGGATGACCTTTTGGCTACGGGCGGAACAGCTTCCGCCACGGTTAAAGTCGTAGAAAAATTGGGTGGGAAAATATTGGGGCTGGTATTCTTGATTGAGTTGACTTTTTTAAAGGGCCGCGAGAAATTGAAAAGCTACGACGTCGCTTCCATCATCAAGTACGACTCGGAGTAACACCGCAGCCTCCACGAGTTGCTCACTGGCCTAAATGTCGTCTCTGAAGAACCCCTCCACGCCAAATAAAAAAGGCAGGAGTGGAAGGAATATTGGTTCTTCAAGGCTACATTAACCTTTAGCGACTCCTGCCTAAAATCTTTGTTTTGGGTAACAAGAATAAGCCGCTCATTATTCCTGAAGTTATGTTTCCTAGGGACTGAGCTGTTTTGGTATTGAGGCTGTCCAAAAAGTCGCCTACGGCTGTCCTTCCCGATTCCGACTTTTTGGACAGCCCCAAGAATGTGGCCGCAGCTTAGTCGAATCCTTTTGTGCCTGGAGATTTTATATTCAAATAAGTAGGAGCTCAATCTCCGCACCTCTAGAGGCGTGGTGGTCAAGTATTTTCCACTGAAAACGGGTGAAGTAGATTATCTGCTCTTCGTGGATAGAAAAGCGGTCAGCGGTGTCTTCAACCCGACCGACGAGTACTTGAAAAGAAGCACGATGTCCTTTGCGAAGGCTGAAGCAAGGCTTCAGCACTCCCAAGGCATGAGATGTTTTTAGGAGTGCGGGAGCCACGCTCCCGTCTTCGTTCGACCCCTGCTTCAGGTGTCCAAGTTGCACGCAAAGAAGCAGGATTGCCTTTGCAGAAGGCTGAAGCCACGCTCCCGCCTTAGGCAGAGTGGGAATACTCCAATTATTCTAACTGGTTCTGCTTACACAACGGTACGCGGTTGACCGAGAATTTATTGCGTACCTTTAGCTGAAAAATCCTTGATCTTTTTTAAATAATTCTTAAATTAGGGCATGTTTCATCGAGGTCAGAAAGCAAAAGGCGGCGATGAGACCCATTGCCCCTATAGCTCAGTCTGGACAGAGCAGTGGTTTCCTAAACCATGTGTCGCAGGTTCGAGTCCTGCTAGGGGTACTCAAACTATCATTAACCGTTGAGGAGAACTGACAAAAATGTTAAAACCCAAAAAACGATTGACCAAGAGGAAAATCAAAGAAGACAAATTTGTAACTTACTATTTCAAGGCCAACGATTTTGTCAAGCAAAACAGCTCAAGAATCACCATGGCAGGCGTGGGTCTGTTAGCGGTGATTGTCGTGGGGCTCGTACTCGCCAACAGCAGGCGTGAAAAAGAAAAACAAGCTTCCGTGGAATTTGCCAAGGCCCGGTCCGAATACGTGACGGCGAATTACAATCAGGCTATTAAGTTGCTGAATGACCTCATCGTCAATTATGGCAGCACCGACAAGGCAACGGTGGCGAAATTCTATTTGGCAAACGCTTACTTCAATGTTCGGAAATACGACGAGGCTGAAGAGTTTTTTGAAGAATACTTAGACTCCGGTAGCGATGAATTCTTAAAGAGCTCGGCGTTAGCTGGCGTGGCGGCCTGTCTGGAACAAAAGGGGGAATATGCCAGGGCTGCGGACAAGTACCGGGAAGCAGCCGAGAAGTACCGCAAAAGTTCTCTTTCGCCGCAAAACTTGTTTGACGCAGCCAGGTGTTACCAATTGGCCGGGGACACGAGTGCTGCGAGTAAGAGTTTAGAATTGCTGCTTGAGAAATTTCCAAGTGCCGGCATAAAAAGTGATGCCGAAGAATTATTAGCAGAGTTGAATCCTTAAGCCGTAGATACCTGCATATACAAAAATTACTTGCAAAAACTAAATAATTTTGTTATATTCTACACTTGGAAGTGGGTCAAACGACCCACTTTTTTATTGTAAGGATATTTAAGTGAAAGACGTCGTTCGAAAACTACGGCGGCTATTTTCGGCCATTTTAGATGAGCAAAAGATCGAACTGGTTGAGTTGCTGGTCAAAGGGAGCAAGAGCCATCCGGTGATCAAGGTTTTCGTAGACGAGGCGCGTGGAGGTATCACGCTGTCTAAGTGTGAGCAGCTAACTCGTCAATTCCTGGACGCGCTGGATGTGGAAAGCACCGTGCCAGGAAGTTACCGTTTAGAGGTCTCTTCTCCGGGTCTGGACCGCCCTTTGAGAACTCTCAGCGACTTTACGCGCAACATTGGCCAAGAGGTTAGAATCGTTTACCGGGAAAATCTGGAAGAATCTAACATCCAAGGAAAAATCGAATGCACAATGCCAGGCATCGTTCGACTAAAATGCCAAGGCCGAGAGAAAGAAATTCCTATTTCACAAATTAAAGAGGGCAAAATAAGATTGCCCTGGTAATTGCGGGTTAATTGGAGGTTTGTTGCAGCATGAAAAGCGAAATCGTTGAAGCTTTTTCTCAAATTGTGAAGGAGAAGAATATAGACAAAGAGCTTCTTGGCGAAATCCTTGAAGGTACCATTCTTTCGATAATCAAGAAAAAGTATGGCAATGCAGACAATTTCGATATCTTTGTGAGCTCAGATAAGGGTGAAATCGAAATTTACCAGAACAAAGTAATTGTGGAAAAGGTCGAAGATGAAGTCAGCGAGATTGACCTGGAATCTGCCCGGAAGGTTGCCCCGGACCTGGAGATCGGAGATGAGTATGTGGAGATCGTGAATCCGGCCAGTTTTGGGCGCAGATTGATCGTGTCGGCCAAACAAAACCTCAATCAAAAATTAAAAGATGCTGAGAAGGAAATCATCTTAGAGGACTTTCAAAAGCGCGTTGGTGAAATAATCATTGGCGACGTGCGGCAAATCAACAGAGACGAAATCTATTTAAACATTGAGAAGACAGAAGTGACCCTGCCGCGCAGAGAACAGATTCAAAGTGAAAGATACCGGCGGGGAGATCATATCCGGGTGATTGTCAAGGGTGTTTCGAAAACCAATCGCGGGTTGGAAATCATCGTGTCGCGGGCGGACCCAATGTTTGCCATCCGGCTTTTTGAATTAGAGGTGCCTGAGATTTATGATGGAATCATCGAGATCAAAAGCGTAGCCCGTGAGCCTGGAGAACGGGCCAAGATCGCAGTAACCTCCAACGACAAACGGATTGATGCTTTGGGTGCGTGTGTGGGGATGAAAGGAATCCGGATTCAGGCGATCAGTCGCGAGTTGAATAATGAAAAAATCGACGTCATCAATTGGCACAGTGATCCGGGTATATTTATTTCAAGGTCGTTGAGCCCTGCCAAGGTGAGCAAAGTAATCGTGGACCAAAACAAAAAGAAAGCGATTGCTGTCCTTTCTGACAGCCAGGTGTCTCTGGCTATTGGCAGAGGTGGGCAAAACCGACGACTGGCCTCCAGGCTTACTGGCTATGACATTGAAATCATCAAAGAAAGCGATTATTTGAGAATCATGCAAACTGACCTTGAGGGGGATCACAACATTAGTTTGAAAGAAGTGGACGGTATCACACCAAGCGTCTTAAAGAAATTGACGGATGCCGACGTGGAGACTGTGGCAGACGTCATGAAATTGGGCAGAAAGGAATTAATGAAAATCCCTGGAATTGGAGAGAAGACTGCTCGAAAGATTCTCAAAAAGGTTAATTTTGTAAGTAACTGATCGAGCTGAGCCTCAAAAAATAGTGGAGAAACTGATTTGAGTGGTACACGCAGAGTATTTCAAGTCGCTCGAGAATTGCACATTTCGAACGAGGCGGCGATAAGTTTTCTGGGCAAATTGGATTCGAAGATTCATAATCAGATGAGTTCGGTGCCGGATTCGCTGTACGAAAAAATATGCCAAAAATACAACAGCGACAATATAGCGACTGATGTTGAACAAGACTTTCGGCAACGCCTGAAAGACAAAAAGATATTAGATGAGCTGCGTCGAAGCAAAGCGCGCAAAGAATTAGAGGAGAGAATTAAAGTTGCCACCAGAATAGCTGAAGAGCGACCCAGGAGACGAAAGGAAGCGCAAGAAACTGCTGAGCAGAAGGCTGAAGAGCAACGTAAGCTTGCAGAACAAGAAAAGAAACTAAAAGAGGTCCAGGCCGAGAAAGTTGCAGAAAAACCAGAGGAGTTGTCCGTAGTTGAGCGAATATCGCGTGCGAAAAAGGAGATCGAGCGTCAGAACAAATTAGCAAAGGCTCAGAAGACAGGCGAGGAGAAAGAGGTTGGTGCACAAGAAGGGAAGAAGAAGGGAGTCGTTGCAAAAGAAAAGACAGCTTTAGAAGAGGGTGCCGGCCAGGAAAAAGTTGCGGCTGAAGTCAAAGTCAAGGCTGAAACGCCTGCCAAAACCAAAAAGGCGAGGAAAGGCAAGACAGAAGAGCAAGAAGTTGTCGCAACGGAAGCCAAGGACGAGAAAGAGAAAGAAAAAAAAGAAGAAAAAGAGTCGAAGAAAAAACTGGCTGGTACTGAGAAGCAAACTCAGGAAAAAGGCAAACGCAAGAAAAAGAGGAAAAAGCGCAAAATCAGCGAGGAGGAGATCGAGGAGTCCATTCGTCAAACTCTGGCGGCAATGGAAGAAGTCAAGCCCAAGCGACGCAAACGCAAAGTTAAGGGTACCGAAGAGACAGAAGAAGTCGATGAAAATGTGATCAAGGTGAGTGAGTTTATCTCCACTGCGGAATTGGCTGACATGCTCAATGTTGAACCCACGGAAGTCATACAGAAGTGTTTGCAATTGGGCATGATGGTTTCCATAAACCAACGTCTCGACATGGAAACCATTGTGTCCGTGGCCGATGAGTTTGGCTGCGAAGTGGAAATCGTTCAGGAGTATGGCGCGGACACCATTGATCACGAAGACCTTTTGGAGATCGATGAGGAGACTGCGGTTCCCCGCCATCCTGTGGTCACCATCATGGGGCACGTCGATCATGGCAAGACCTCTCTGTTGGATTATATTCGAAAAAGCAATATCATAGCTGGTGAAGCTGGTAGCATTACTCAGCACATAGGAGCTTACGAAGTTCAGGTCGATGGCAGCGCCATAACCTTTCTGGACACACCAGGCCATGAGGCGTTTACCGCCATGCGTGCACGTGGCGCTCAGGTTACGGATCTGGTGGTCCTGATCGTCGCGGCCGACGATGGCGTGCAGCCTCAGACCATCGAGGCCATCAATCACGCCAAAGCTGCGGGAGTTCCCATCGTCGTTGCGATCAACAAAATAGACAAACCTGCCGCGAACCCGGAGCAGTTGAAAAAGCAGCTTGCCGACAACGATGTGCTGGTAGAGAGTTGGGGAGGAAAATACCAATCGGTAGAGATTTCGGCAAAGAAGGGGATTGGCATCGACAAGCTTCTGGAGATGATTCTTTTGGAAGCGGACATTCTGGAACTGAAAGCCAATCCGGAGCACAAAGCCCGCGGCATCATCATTGAAGCAAGACTGGACAAGGGGAAAGGTCCGGTGGCAACCGTGTTGGTGCAAAATGGCACTTTGAGAGTCGGCGATTCGTTTGTTTCCGGGCAGTTTAGCGGAAAAGTCAGGGCCATGTACAACGAACGCAACAAGAAAGTCACCAAGGCACCCCCGGCCACGCCGGTACAGGTGGTTGGATTCGACGGCGTACCCCAGGCCGGTGACACCTTTGTGGTCATGGACACCGAGCGGGAAGTGCGGGAGATAAGCATGAAGCGGCAACAACTGCGGCGGGAGCAAGATTTTCGCCGTGCGCGGCATGTCACCCTTGATCAGATTTCTCAGCGAATTCGTGAGGGCGTTGTTAAGGAGCTTAACCTCATTGTGAAAGCGGATGTGGATGGTTCGGCAGAGGCTCTCAGTGATGCTTTGATGAAACTTTCAAATGATGAGGTCTCTGTAAACGTCATTCACAAAGGCGTCGGCGGAATTTCGGAATCCGACATTCTGTTGGCCGCGGCCTCTCACGCGGTGATTGTTGGCTTTCACATTCGGCCTACGCTGCAAGCCAGAGAATTGGCGGAGAAAGAAAATGTGGACATCCATCTGTATCGCGTCATTTACGACGCCGTCGAAGATGTCAAATTGGCCCTGGAAGGTATGCTTGAACCGGAAATCGTCGAGGAGATGACGGCTTCGGTGGAAGTCAGGGACATTTTCAAGGTACCGAAAACTGGCACGGTGGCCGGTTGTTACGTGCAGTCCGGCAAGATTAATCGCAACGATTTGGCCAAGATCTACCGGGATGATAAATTGCTGTACGAAACCAAGATCAAATCGTTGAAGCGTTTCAAGGATGATGTGCGCGAAGTTGCAGCCGGCTTTGAGTGTGGCGTCGGTTTGGAGGGCTTTGACGACGTCAAGATTGGCGACATCATCGAATCGTACCAGCAAATCGAAACCAAACGGAAGCTGCAAATATGAACCCAACACCGGCTCAAAAGCGGTAGGCTATGCTGATTGGCGTGTGTCGCATCGAATTGTTCGTACCTAATAGCAGTTCCTTGAAAGCCAAACGGTTCGTTCTGACCAGTATCAAGAAACGCATTCATAACAAGTTCAACGTTTCGGTTTCTGAAGTGGACAGCCATGACAAATGGCAAAGGGTAACTCTGGGCCTATCGATGGTGTCGAATGAACGCAAACACATCGACGCCATCGTCAGTGAGATTCTCAAGTTCATCGAAATGGATGGCAGGATGGAGATAGTCAATCACTTAACCGAGATTTATTAGAGATGTTAGAATATAAACGCTCACAGAGAGTGGCCGAACTTTTGCGCGAGGAGATTAGCAAGATTGTTACCAATGAGCTCAAAGATCCCGACATTGGCCTGGCGACCATTACCCATGTTAGAGTGAGCGACAATCTTAGGTCAGCGCACATATTCGTTCAAGTTTATGGCGATGTTGAGAAGTCCCAAAAAAGTCTTTCGGGATTGCTGCGGGCCAGGAATTGGATCAGGAATGAGTTGGGGCACAGGTTGTCTCTGAAGTATGTGCCTGAACTTACGTTTTGTTATGACGACACGCTGGAGTACGCTGAGAATATCGAATCTTTAATAAAGACCATACACGAGGGTGACGCGGACGGATAAAGCCACAGCAATTTCCCAAGGGGCGCATTTTGATTTTGAAAGGGGCGAAGTACTCAACATCAACAAGCCGGAGAATTGCACTTCGTTTGATGTCGTAAAGAGAATTCGCGCGCTGGTTGCAGTGAAAAAAGTGGGGCATGCTGGTACGCTGGACCCATTTGCACGGGGGGTTCTTTTGATTTGCACCGGGAAGGCCACCAAGCGCGTCTCGGACTTAGTGGACTGTGACAAAGAGTATCTCGCCACCATTGAACTGGGCAAAGTCACCGACACGCTGGACCGAACCGGCACCATAATCAGGGAAACCGTCCCCCCGGTGTTTGATCGGGCGACCATTCTGAGGGTTTGCAACCAGTTTACAGGCGAGATATGGCAGACCCCGCCAATGTATTCGGCCATCAAAATAAAGGGCCAGAGGCTGTATGATTTGGCTCGCCGCGGCATGGTGGTCGACAGAAAGCCCAGAAAGGTGACCATTCACCATATTGAATTGCTCAACTTTGATTCCCCGCGGATGGAACTCAGAGTAACATGTTCCAAGGGGACCTATATTCGCGCTTTGGCTTACGACATCGGAGAAGAATTAGGTTGCGGGGCACATTTGAACGAACTGGTTCGTACGCGCATTGGACCGTACAAACTTGAGAATGCTTTTACTTTAAACAGATTTGAACGATTGTTGGCACATTAGATTTGAATTACATGGAAATCTATCCGGACCTCAACAGCGTCAAAAAGAATTCGAACTCGGTGATAACCGTTGGCACTTTCGATGGGGTTCACTTAGGACATCAGTTTATTCTGGAGGAATTAAAAAAGAGAGCTATCCGGCGGGGTGCAGCTTCCACCTTAGTGACTTTCAAGCCACATCCACAACTGGTGCTCAACAGCAAGAAACCAGATCTCAAAATTTTGACGACCCTTGAGGAAAAGATCGAAATTCTGTCCCAGATTCAATTGGATCGAGTGATCATCATTCCCTTTACCAGAGAGTTTGCCAAAACGCCGTCGCACGATTTCGTACGCACGATTCTGTTCGACACCATCGGATTCAAGGAAATAGTCGTGGGCCATGACCATGCCTTTGGCAAAGATCGGGAAGGCGACATGAGTACTTTGCGGGCCATGGCTGATGAATTAGGGTTTTCAGTAGACAATTTGCCGGGGTACCAATTGGACGGGACGGTCATTAGCAGCACAAAAATAAGAAATCTGATTGCCGGCGACAATATCAAAGAAGCTAACAAACTCTTAGCCAGAAATTACTTTTTCAGTGGCAAAGTAGTCCCGGGAGATGGCCGCGGCGCCAGACAAAATTTTCCGACCGCTAATCTTCAAATCGATTCGGAAGACAAATTGATTCCCCCCGATGGCGTCTATGCCGTACATGTGCGTCTAAGCGGAGAACAATATCACGGTATGATGAACATCGGTGTCCGACCCACGTTTGGAGAGCGTCAGCACACCATTGAAGTCCATATTTTCAATTTTGACCAGGACATTTACGGAGAAACCTTGAGAATTGAATGCGTTGAAAAGATCAGAAATGAGATTCATTTCTCCAATCCAGGTGAATTGGTAAAACAATTAGAGAAAGACAAAACCCATTGCGTAACCCTATTAAGAGAACAGGAGGCATGATGGCCCTTAGCTCAGAAGAAAAACGTACGCTCATTAAAGAATATGGCGATAGCGAAAAGGACTCGGGAAAAACCGAAGTGCAAATAGCCATGCTGACCAAAAGAATCAACCAGCTAACGCCACATTTCAATGAGCACAAAAAAGACCACCATTCACGACGGGGGTTGCTCAAGATGGTCGGCAAGAGAAGGAGATTGTTAGACTATCTGGCGAAGAAAGATATCGAACGGTATCGCAAGGTCATTAAACAATTGGGCATTAGGCGGTGACGCCGTCACAGAATGCCGGTTTAGTGGGCTCGGGGCTTTTGAGCTGAGTTTGCGGTATCTTCAAGACCGAGGACCTCTGGCAGAAAAGAGCAGGCCCGATTAATAACGTGGTACAACTTAAAGGAGTTGCTTTGGACATGATTGTAAACGAACAGATTGAAATTGACGGTAAGACTTATTCTATCGAAACAGGCAAGGTTGCTAAGCAAGCCAATGGATCGGTTTGGGTAAGAGTCGAGGATACCATTGTAATGGCTGCCGTGGTTGGGGCCACCGAGCCTACTGAAGGGTTGGATTTTTTCCCGCTTACTGTGGAGTATCGGGAAAGAGCCTATGCGGCCGGTAAGATTCCCGGGGGATTCTTCAAAAGAGAGGGCAGACCGAGTGAGAATGAAATCTTGAATGCCCGCATCGTTGATCGATCGATTCGGCCCCTCTTTCCAAAAGGCTACAAGAACGAAGTACAAGTCATGGTCTACGTTTTGTCGGCGGACAAGGAAAACGATCCGGATGTTTTGGCCGTAACCGGTGCCTCGGCGGCGCTATATATTTCGGATTTACCTTTTTATGATCCAATCGCCGCGGTTAGAGTCGGACGCATTAAGGGAGAATATGTTGTCAATCCAACTTTTGCGGAGTTGGAAGAAAGCGACATCGACCTGGTGGTCTCGGCAACCAGGGAGTCTAGTGTCATGGTTGAAGGCGAAGCCAAAGAAATCAGTGAGCAAGATATGCTCGGTGCTTTGCAATTTGGTCACGAGAAGGTCAAGCAGATCTTGACTCTGGAGCAAAAGCTGTTCGAAAAAGTTGGTAAGGCGAAAATGGAAGTCCACCCGGATGAGCCTCCCGAAGAAATCGTCAAGAAAACCACAGAAGTCGTCGAGCCGCAGATACATCGAATATTCTCGATCACGGAGAAGCAACAGAGGCATGATTTCGTGCACGAATTGAAGGAAGCTGCCGTTGAAGGCTTGTCGGAGGCTTACCCGGATTGCGAAAAGGAAGTCTCTGAGATCGTCCACGATATCGAAAAGCAGGTCATCCGAAACAAGATAGTCACCGAAGGCAAGCGCATTGATGGTCGCGGTTTGGATGATATTCGCCCCATTAGCTGCGAAGTCGGGGTATTGCCACGCGCCCACGGCTCTGCTCTTTTTACCAGAGGCCAGACCCAGGCCCTGGCAGCCACCACACTGGGTACCAAGATTGATGAGCAGAAAATGGAAGAACTTGAAGGGGCATTCTGGAAGACCTACATGTTGCACTACAATTTCCCGCCCTTTTGTGTCGGCGAGATCCGGCCCATTCGCGGAGTCAGCCGCCGGGAGGTGGGACATGGACATCTGGCTGAGAGAGCCATTAAACCTGCGATTCCGTCGGACACCGTTTTCCCCTACACCTTGCGCATTGTCTCTGACATTTTAGAATCCAATGGTTCCTCCTCAATGGCCACAGTCTGTGCTGGTTCTCTTTCGCTCATGGATGCCGGCGTGCCGCTGAAAACGCCGATTGCCGGCATCGCCATGGGGCTCATTAAAGAAGAGGACAATTACGTCATCCTGACCGATATTTTAGGCGATGAGGACCACCTGGGGGACATGGACTTCAAAGTGGCCGGCTCCAATGAAGGCATCACAGCCTTTCAAATGGACATCAAGGTAAAAGGCATTCCTGCCGAAGTATTAGAGCAAGCTTTGGAGAAAGCGAGGGTCGCCCGCTTGAAAGTCCTTGACATCATGAACCAGACCCTTGACAAACCGCGGGACGAAATATCACCCTACGCGCCCACGATCACGACCATAAAGATCGGGGTCGATAATATTGGTACCGTCATCGGTCCCGGTGGCAAAATGATTCGGGAGATTACAGAAAAATCGGGCGCTACCATAAACATTGAAGACGACGGCACGGTTATGATTGCCTCAACCGACCCCAGCGGTAGCAAGATGGCCCTGAGCATGATAGAGCAACTGGTTCAGGAACCTGAGTCTGGACAGACCTATATAGGTAAGGTCAAGAAAATTACTAACTTCGGGGCTTTCGTGGAATTCTTGCCTGGCAAAGAAGGTCTCCTTCATATCTCCGAAATTGCCCACCACCGGATCAACCGGGTTGAAGAGTATCTCAAAGTGGGCGATGAGATCGAAGTTAAGTTGCTGAAGATCGATTCTGGCGGCAAATTTGATTTGAGCAGAAAAGCGCTGCTGGAGAAAGATTCTGCCACAACGAAAAACTAAAGGGCGGGCCTTGAAAATAACAAACTCCAATTACCAAAAGAGCATGCTGAGCAACGGCATCCGGGTTGTGTCGGAAAAGATCCCGCACGTGCGATCGGTTTCCCTGGGTGTCTGGCTCATCGTTGGATCGAGAGATGAGAACGTTGAGAACAACGGCATTTCGCACTACATAGAGCACATGCTGTTTAAAGGCACCAATAAGAGAAAGGCTCAGGAAATTGCCGAAAGTTTGGAATCCGTGGGTGGTCATCTAAATGCGTTTACGGCCAAAGAGTTGACTTGTTACTATGCGCACATACTGGATGAACACCTCACCATTGCCATCGACGTCATTTCAGACATCCTGAAAAACTCTATTTTTGACCGTGACGAAATGGAAAAAGAAAAGCAAGTCATCGTCGAAGAGATCAACAACATTGAAGAAACTCCAGAAGACATGGTACATGACTTGTTTCAGAACAACTTGTTTCCAAACCATTCCCTGGGTCTGTCGATCGTGGGAAGTCGAGAAAACGTGCTGAATTTTAAACGGGAGAACCTGTTAGACTATATCGACAAGAACTACACCTCCAATAGGATTGTGATTGCAGCCGCTGGCAATGTAGTGCATTCACAATTGGTCGGACTGGCGGAGAAAAAGTTTGCCGAGTTCAAAAGTTCCGCAGAGCCAAACTACCCAAACCCGACTCAACCGCTAAAGTTGAGAAACATATTCGAGAACGGCGGGATTCAAGCGCATCTCTGCCTGGGCACACATTCCTATTCCTACAGGAATCCCAAGAAATTCGGGCTGCTGGTTTTGAACACTCTGCTGGGTTCCGGCATGAGCTCCAGATTATTTCAAAACATTCGGGAAAAGTATGGTCTGGCTTACTCTATTTATTCCTATATCGATTTTCTGTTCGATACCGGCCTCTTTGGAGTTTATGTCGGCACCGACAGAAACAAACTGGATTCTTCCATTGAGTTGATTAGCAAAGAGCTGGACAAACTGCGCAAGAATCGTGTCTCCGCCGCAGACCTGAATCGGACCAAGTCTCAGCTCAAGGGGAATTTGATGTTGGGTCTGGAGAGTACTTCAAGCCGCATGAATCGACTGGCAAAGATGGAAATATATCTACAAAAGTATTACACGCTGGATGACACCTTGCTTGAGATCGAACGAGTCTCATCGGACGATTTGTTAGAAATCGCCAATGAGCTTTTTGACCCGAACCGAATTTGTTACACCATTTTGCAACCCCACAAGGGTAAGGGCTTACAAGAGGGAGGTATTTATGATCATTGGAATTCCAAAAGAAATTAAGCCTAACGAAAATCGCGTGTCGTTAATACCCGTAGGCGTTGAGTTGTTGAGGACCAACGGCCACACTGTGTTGGTCGAAAAAGGGGCAGGGGTAGGCAGTGGATTTTTGGACGAAGAGTACTCACAGGCTGGAGCCGAGATAATTTTCGCGCCCGATGAGATTTACAGCAGAGCCGACATGATCATGAAGGTTAAAGAGCCCCTGCCACAAGAGTACCCTCTCATCAAAGAGGGCCAGATAGTGTTCACCTATTTTCACTTTGCCGCCTCCAGGCAATTGACCACTGCGATGATTGAAAGAAATTGTGTCGCCATCGCTTATGAAACCGTGCAAAACAGTCAAGGCCATCTGCCACTTCTGGTGCCCATGAGTGAAGTGGCCGGGCGCATGTCCATTCAAGAGGGGGCCAGATATCTGGAGAAATTGCACGGCGGCAAGGGCATCTTGCTTGGAGGTGTGCCCGGTGTGGAGCCTGCCAGCGTGGTTATCATCGGCGGCGGTATCGTTGGCACGAACGCAGCAAAGATTGCAGCGGGTCTGGGAGCGAAAGTGACCATCTTAGATGTCAACCTGGACCGCCTTCGTTACCTGGATGACGTCATGCCCAAAAATGTCATTAGTTTGATGTCAAACCCTGCCAACATACGCCGAGCCATCTCTGAAGCAGACCTGGTGGTCGGCTCCGTCCTCATCCCTGGTGCCAAAGCCCCCAAACTGATCACCCGGGACATGCTGAAGTTTATGAAAAGAGGTTCGGTGATCGTTGACGTTGCTGTTGATCAAGGCGGTTGCGTAGAAACGATTAAACCTACCACGCATGCTAATCCCACCTATGAAATCGACGGCGTCATTCATTATGGCGTTGCCAATATGCCCGGCGGGGTGCCCATGACTTCCACGGTTGCCCTGACCAATGCGACCTTGCCGTACGCCATTGAAATTGCAAACCATGGGTTTCCGGCGATCATTTCAGTGAGCGATGAAATTGCAAAGGGCGTGAACATTGCCTATGGTCGTGTGACTTACAGGGGGGTTGCTGAGGCTTTCGGTTTAGACTACACCCCTGTGGCACAGGCGATCAAAAACTAACTCGGGCCAGATGTTCGTCCCCATTCTGGCTTACCACATGGTTCAACCCAACATGGATTTGGGGATAACCAATATCACTCCACACCGGTTTGAGAAGCAGATTCGCTACCTTCACCAAAACGGGTACAGAACCGTGTCCTTGACCGATCTGGTTAGCGACACAGGCAACGATGACCTGAGAGGAAACAAATTGGTGGCCATTACTTTCGACGATGCCTATCAATCGGTTTTTGAATTTGCTTTTCCAATTCTGAAGAAGTTCAATTTTACCGCCACGATTTTTGTGATTTCTGATTACGTTGGCAAATGTAACGGTTGGGATTACAGTTTCCTGCGGCCGGGCGTGCTGCATTGCGACTGGGATGAACTCAAGATGCTAAGCTTGAGTGGCTGGGAAATAGGGTCGCACACGGCCAACCACAAGAGCCTGAGCTCCCTTCCCAACAACCATGTTTGGGATGAATTGACACGCTCTAAGGAGACGATTGAAAACGAAATGCAAGTACCCGTAACCGTGCTATCCTATCCGTTTGGCGCATTCGATGGACGCGTGATACATTTAGCGTACAAAGCCGGTTATACTTGCGCTTGTACGTTGGGCAATCCATTGGCTGAAAGACGTTTTTCCCCGTTTGCGCTGAGCAGAAGAGGGGTCTATTCAATCGATCCCTTTTTTCTTTTCAAAGTCAAGCTGCAAAACAATAGGCTCTCGCACCTTGATGCTCAAAAGCAGAGATTAATAACTTTCTGTTCAAAGGGCACGATTTTGTATCACCACATTTTCAGGTAACTTAAAAAACACTTGATTTATTATCCAAATGTTCTATATTGTTTTAATAGCAAGCGGGTTCATCACGCTGTGTTGAGAACGATTAAATGAAAAAATTAGCTATTAAAAAGCTATATTATTCCATTAGCGAAGTCAGCAAAATCACCTCATTAAAGCCGTATGTCCTCAGATATTGGGAAACAGAATTCTCGGAGTTGAAGCCGTCAAAAAATCGAGCTGGCAACCGAATCTATCGACTCAATGACATTAACCTGATCAATTTGATCAAAAAACTGCTTTATCAAGAAAAATACACGATTGAAGGAGCTCGACAAAAGCTCAAATTGCTTAGAGACAATAAGGATGGCCAACTCTATTTGTCGTTTTATGACCACAATCTAAACTCGATGCTGTCTGAAATAAGGCAAGAGTTGGTAGAAATCCTAAAAATCATCGGCAGTAATAGCGGGGCGTAGCGCAGTCCGGTTAGCGCACTTGACTGGGGGTCAAGGGGTCGTAGGTTCAAATCCTATCGCCCCGACTATTTTTCGGAGCCGCACTCCACAGGGTTGCGGCTCTTTTTTTGGGTTTGTCCCACACTAACATCCGTTAGATTTCGTAAGCTCCGTCTCTCAACAACAAGCCGACCTTTGAATGACCAAGGCGAGAGGAGGGCCTTACCCACGAAAGGGATTCAGAATCCCAGAAACGAGAAAGGTATGGCAGACGGGGAGGAAAAGGAACAAGGAGGTTTGGCTCTTTTGAGGGTTTCAGCGGTGAAAACGATCTAACGCAAGTGCACCCGGGCGACCGTTATGAGATTCTTTTGTGTCGACACGGCAACATCATTGTGATGGACGCTGTGCCCAATATTTGCCCAACTCCTATCCTTCTTCAAGCTACTCACGCCTTAAGCAACCAAGTTTTGTGCGAAGCTCCTTTAACACCAAGTCAAGAGGAGGCAAGGGATTGACCAGCCGTCCGAGTTCTCTTTCCCAGTATGGTTCCCTCGACCGTTCCAGAAGCTCTCTTCGGTCTATCAATACAACCACCCATCAGGTATTAGCTTGTAGTTAACCAAAAGACCCCATTTGTCGTTATAGCTTCCGTGTTTTGGTGATATGGGATCCAGGACGGAGTAGCCCTTCGAGAGTTTCATGCCTTCAAAAATACACCTGTACTTGGGCAGCAGACCGCCTACTTCGAGAATGTAACCAAGTCTCTTCAATATCGTCATATTGCCCATCTCCATGGCAAAAGTTATTACTGTTTTAAAGTCCATTTCCTCTCGCGAAAAAAAGATCGACCTTGCAATTTCGTCGATTCCTCCGCAGTGTTCAGGATGGTCAAGGCAGTCGGCTATTGTCTTGTTTTTGTCTGAGATTTTGACTCGTTCACCTTCGACTTCAATATCAACCACGCCAAAGAATTTTTTCTCGGCAAGCTGCACAAAGAGGTAGGTGTTGTGCATAATCTCGATTTTTTTCTTGGCCCTGGTTGTTGCAATGAATGTCGTTGTTGGAATCTGATCGGAAAAGCCGTAATGGTTCAGGGCGGACCAGTAGCCAATGTAGTATGGTTCCACAAGCTTTGAGCCGATTACAAAGCTGTGCATGGCAAAACTTTCTGCACCCTTCACGCCGACGTCAAGGGGGACGATTGCATACAGACCTCTTTTTAACTTGAGAATCCATTTCTTCTTTACAAGGTGGTGTATAGTCTTGCTGGCAGAATTGCCAACCAGCGCTTTAACATCCTCAGTCGTGAAGGTTATTCTGTTGTCTCTCGCAAAGCTTGAGATGAGAAAGGATTCCTTCTTGCTGAGACCCTGCCTATATTTTTCTGTCGTTGTGTCCATATTTTGTCACTTTCTACAGAATGATATAGTTTTTATGGCCTAATTTAACAATGTTTCGCAGCATAGTCAATGTGTTTTTCAGAGATGGTAGGACAGACAATCAAGTCCATTCATTTTCGTGACGTACTTCCCAATAACTGTCCAAGTTGAATAAGCTTCCCGTCGTCGTGGGGCTGTGTTTGCTAATATTCTACTGCTGGCAAGCTGTTGGTCAAGCTGCCGAAAATAAAGAATAAGCAACGTAATTCAAAATGCCACCTTGTCTCGAAACGTGCATTCAGGGAAACAAAGTGAGTGTTGTTAGCAACCGTCTCATCAAAGTACTCATCGTCGACGACGACCGCATTCTCAGGCGTCTCATGACCAAGCTGATTCAGGATTCGTGGCCCATCGAGATCATCGAGGCCGAGGATGGCCTGGAAGCGCTGACCATCCTCCTGAAACATCCCCCACATCTCAACGTCATTATCCTGGACCTGATGATGCCCCTTGTCAACGGAATTGAAGTCCTCAAACTCATACGCAGCAGACCCAAGTTCGACCGGGTTCCCATCATGGTCTGCACGGTGGTCAACGATGTGCAGCAGATCAAGCAAATCATCAAGCATGGCGTGGATGACTACGTCGTCAAACCAATAGACCGGGTGGTGTTCCTCAGGAAATTCTTCAGGATTCTGAGAAAGATTCGCTGAGCCGGCACCCAACAGTCCCGGTCGTTCGTCACTTTGGAAGAGGTGCCATAGAAAGCGTTTCCTATTTAGGGAGTGCGTTCCACAGTTCCAGGCGGTGAAACTCGAACCATCTTCCGGGCAGAGATGCGCCAGGGCGTACAAGTCCCATAAAATCAAATTGACGGGGCCCTCCATTCTTCTGTTGAAATCTCCCCTCCTGCTACGGCACACCATTTGATTGCCCACCGTGCCAAATCAACACTTAGTTCGTAATGCAAAATGGCAGCAATTATGGAAGAAAAATATACCATGGAGGGTTTAGAAACCTGTTTTGCAAGATTCAACGCCTCCATTGGTGATCTCCAAAAAGCTTACAACAAAATCCAACAGCATCTGCATCACAGCGGGGATAGCCTGTCCCAGGAAACCCTGCTCTACATGTCACAGAACCTGGCGCACGGCATTCGCAATCCCCTTGGCGGCATTGGTAACCTATTGACTCTGCTTTCTCACGACTACGATCTGCAACAAACGGACAAAGTGCAGAGAATGCACGAGGGGATTGAGCGGATTGAGCGAATCATCGCTAAACTCATTGAGTTTAGTTCGCCGGTGGGAACAAAAAAGAGACGCCACGAACTACAAGAGTTGGTTGACGCAGTTGTTCATTCTGTAAAACAGTCCTTGGATTCAAATCGGTCTGCGATTCAATTGTCTTTGAGAATGTGTAAGCGCGCCTTGCTGTTGGAAGCGGATGTCCCCAAGTTGACGCAGGCCCTGCAACACATCGTACAAAACGCATTCGAAGCCATGCCGCACGGGGGCAAAATAAGCATCTGGCTGCGAGAAAGCAAAACGCCCAACTGCGCCGAATTGCTGATTTCAGATGAAGGCCCTGGAATCAAGGTGGATGAAATAGAGAGGTGCTTTGCACCATTTTACACCACGAAAGTCAATGGCATGGGGCTTGGTCTCCCTTTTGCCAGAAAGGTTTTTGAGAAGCACGGTGGAACCATGCTCTTAGAGAATAGAAAGCCAACCGGACTGAAAGTTAGAATCAAATTGCCAACTAAAAACTGAAGGGCGGTGCAAATGAAAAAGATACTGGTTGTTGATGACGATCCTCTCATCGGCTTGTCCCTGAAAGAAGCCCTGAAAAGATGGGATTACGAGGTCACTCTGATTAATGAAGGTAGCCGGGTAATAGATGCACTGCAAGGGCAAGGGTATGACATGGTTTTCACTGACATGCGCATGCCAAATGTGACAGGCATGGACGTGTTGGAAAAAGTGCAGCAGTTGTGCCCATCTACCGGCGTCATCATGATTACGGCCTATGGCAGCATCGCTCAGGCCGTGGAAGCCATGCAGAAAGGCGCCTTCGATTTCATAACCAAGCCCTATTCGCTCCAGAAAATCAAGGCGTGTTTGGACAAGTATTTCTGCATCGCAAAGAATCCGGACAGTGGCCAGGTTTCACGGGAGACCCGTCTCCCTGTCAAAACTCAGGAAAGATTTGTCGGGGAAAATGTAAGGGTGAAAGAATTGTTCAGGACCCTGGAGATGGCTTATCATAGCGATGCGCCGGTGTTTATTCAAGGCGAAAGCGGCACCGGCAAAGAGCTCATCGCTGAGGCCATTCACTGCCAAAGTGCACGCAAGGAAAAACCGTACTTGAGAATCAACTGTGCCGCGCTTCCGGAAAATCTGGTAGAAAGCCAGCTTTTTGGCCACGAGAAAGGGGCCTTTACCGGGGCCATTAAGACTTTTAAAGGGTTGTTTGAAGAAGCTGACGGTGGCACCTTGCTTTTGGATGAGATCACCGAAATGCCTCTGAATCTGCAAGCGAAGTTTCTGCGGGTCCTGCAAGAGGGGGAGTTCTCCAGAGTGGGCAGTACGCGTACCAGAAGAACAGATGTGCGCATTGTTGCGACGACCAACAGCGATGTGCAAGAAGCGATCGCGCAGGGCAGATTTCGTCAGGATTTGTACTACCGCCTGGCGGTCCTCTTCTTGCGGGTTCCCCCTTTGCGCGAACGAAAGGATGACATCCCTTTGCTATGTGAATACTTTCTCAAAAAGTATGGTGAGAAATATTCTAACAAGGTCAAAGGCATAGACCAGGAGGCTATTAGATTCCTCTCTCAACATGCATGGCCTGGCAATGTGCGCGAATTGGAAAACATCATCCAGAGAAGTGTGTTGAGTTGTCGGAATGGAGAAGAGATCGGTCTGCAGCACGTTCAAGAGTTGCTAACCGTTGACGCAGCGGCCGGAGGTGAACGCTTGGGCTGCAACGAAGACCTGAGCCTGGAAGAAATGGAAAAGCGGCTAATCGCGGCGACGTTGCAAAGATACCGATTTCACAAAACCAGGACCGCGGAAATCCTGGGGGTTACACTGAAAACTTTGAGAAACAAAATTCTTCAATATGGTCTGGAAACCGTACCCGTAAAAACTACCACTTGACTCGTAGCTTTTACGGCCTCGACTCCAGGCAACACCGGTGGCAAATTTTCGAAGAAGGTAGAATGGACCGAGCATAAGTTATTATTTTTAAAGCAATATTACCCACAATTACCTGGCCAGACTCTTTGAGTTTCGTGCCTGGCATATTAGTTGCCTGAACAGGAAAAAAATAGGAGCACCCTAAGGATGAAGATCGATTCTTTGGAAAAAACGCTCGTTCCGCTGTTGAAAAAAAGCCTGGATGCCTACAGCGTGCGGCAACAGGCGATTACCGAGAATATTGCCAACATAGACACCCCGGGTTATAAACCGATCAAGGTCAGCTTTGAAGAAAAACTGCGCCACCTGCTGAACAGGAATCTCGATGTCAAGACCGGAAATCTGCGCCACATGGATTCAGGCGCCAACCTATTGCAAAATGACCCATCGCTCTTTGAGGTCACGAAGGAAGCCACAGACGTTAATCTTGAGGATCAAATGGCAGAGTTAGCCAAGAACCAGATACGATTCGAATTTGCGACCAGGATGTTGAACCGAACTTACGAAATGATTCGTGCCAGCATAACGGGCCACGTAAGATGATATTCAGAGAAAACCTGAAAGGGAGTCTCGCACATGAATGATTTATTCTCCGTGTTAAAAATTGGTTCGGATGCGCTCAATGCACAGAAGAAGCAGCTATCCATTACAGCCGAAAACATTGCCAATGCCAGCACCACGCGCACGAGTGCAGGTACGCCCTACAAGCGCAAGTTTCTGGTAAAGAAGGCCATTTCGAACCCGCCAATGTTTCCAAGCCTTTTGTACCGCGCAAGAACCAGGCTGAGGACGGCAAATCCGGAACACATTGCTTCCGCCCGTTACCAGCCAGGAGGAGGTGCAACCCTTGGCAGTGAAGAGCTTGAAACGCAGGTTCTGGAAAAGGCTCAGTTCAAGAAGATTTACGATCCCGGCCATCCGGACGCGGGTGCCGATGGGTTTGTCGAATATCCCGACATCAATGTGGTTATGGAAATGCTCGAGCTGATTAGTACGAGTCGTGCTTATGAAGCAAACATCACCGTGATGAACACAGCAAAGACGCTGGCCAAGAGAGCCCTGGAGATTTAGGAGAACAAAAAGTGAGCACGATTAAACCCGCGGTATTCCCCAACATCAGCCGCCATGCCGTCAATCGGCCAAACGAGCACGCGGACATCCTAAGGTCTGGCAACGCCAGGGAAGTCGAACCAGGAAAGTCGGCCGTTCGTCACGACGCGTCAGGTTCGATTGAAGACAGGCGTGGTGCCGAACCATTAAACCAAACCAGGACAGCAGAAGGGAAAACGATCAAGTTTTATCGACCCAACAAAGTCAAGATTCAAAAACCGGTGGTGCTGGGAACGTACATCGACATCAAAGTGTGACCAATTGGGAAGTGAGTAAACATGGCTAAAATAAATCCTCTGCAACAACAGCAAATCAACGAAGCCATTGGGCAAACGTCTGCGGGGTCCAATGAGACCGGCGCCGCAAAGTTTTCTACCACGCTGAAAGATATGATCAACAAGGTTGACGAACTGCAGAAGAGCTCCGACCAGGCTACCACAGACTTCATATCAGGTAAAGACGCCGACATCCACGAGGTGATGGCTGCGGTCGAGGAGGCGCAGTTGAGTTTTCAACTGATGATGGAAATCCGCAACAAACTGCTGGATTCTTACCAGGAAATCATGCGGATGCAAGTTTAATGAACGAACAAATCTGAGGAGCCTTTTTGAACAACAAACTACTACAACAGATGAAGGCGGCGCTGGAACGGTTTACTGTTGGGCAGAAAATTGCGCTCGCCGCCATAACCGCTTTGGCGCTTTTCGGCATATTGTTCTTGTTGGTTTGGGCTAACCGGCCTGAGTTTGGGCTTCTGTATTCGAACCTCGATGCAGCAGATGCTTCGGCCATTGTGGATGACTTAAAGAGCAGCAACATCCCCTATAAACTAAAGGATGGGGGCAAAACCATTTTGGTTGCAAAGAAAGACATCTACGAATTACGCATCAAATACGCGGGTCAGAAATTAATCTCCAGTGGCACCGTGGGCTATGAGCTCTTCGACAAAAACAATCTGGGGATGACGGATTTCATGCAGAAAGTAAATCTGAAAAGAGCTATTGAAGGGGAGTTGACCAAGACCATCAACCAAATTGAAGCCATTCAACAATCCCGAGTGCACCTGGTAATGCCTGAACCTGCATTGTTTGAAGAGCAAGAACAAAAGGCCACCGCCTCGGTGATCATCAAGCTAAACACCAATGCCGGACTCAACCGGAAGCAAATTCTGGGAATCACCCACATGGTCGCCGGCAGTGTTGAAGGACTGACTCCTGACAATGTCACCATCGTGGACACCAAAGGCAACATCCTGACCAGTTTAGAGGCAGGCGATGATGATGTGGCCTTGACTAACAGCAATTTCGAGTTGAAACAAAAAGTGGAAAAATATATAGGACAAAAGGCCCAGAGCATGTTGGATCAAGTGTTGGGCAAGGGCAATGCCATCGTCAAGGTCTCGGCAGAGCTTAACTTTCAGAAAGTACGACGAACCTCCGAAACCTATGATCCCGACAATACGGCTGTGTTAAGCGAAGAACGCAACGAGGAACGTTCAAGCCGGCAGGACACCACCCAATTTCAGCGCGAGAATGTGATCACCAATTACCAGGTCAACAAGACATTGGAAGAAGTCAACGGGAGCGTTGGAGACATCGAAAGGCTTTCTGTGGCGATTTTTGTCAATGGCATCTACCAGGACGACCAATACGTCCCCCGTTCTGACGAAGAAATGCAGAAGATCGCTGACATTGTAAAGCCTGCCGTGGGTTTTCGGGCAGACCGAAAGGATCAGATCGTTGTGCACCAGTTGAATTTTGATCGATCGTTCATCAACCAGGAACAAGAGGCATTGGAAACGCTGTCGAACAAGGAGTTTCGCCTGCAACTGGTGCGCGGCGGATTGGTCGCTTTGGGTGGCCTGCTGGTGCTGTTGATGCTGCGTTCTCTGTTCAGGAAATTTGGTGGAGAAGTCATGGCAGGATTTCAGGCACCGCAACTGCTTGAAGGACCCCGGGAATCCTCGCAACGGCTGCTCGCAGGTGAACATGCCATTGATATTCAAGACGACATCTACTCAAAAAAATTGTCACCGGAGGCTGCGGCCAAACTCCAGGCGCGGGATAAAGTGACCAAGGATGTGGTCTCTTTTGCGGAACAAGACCCTGAGCGATCGGCCCGCGTCTTGAGGTACTGGTTGCTGGAGAATTAATTTACTGAAGGGTAACAGATGTTCAAAGGTGAAGAAAAACTCAGCGGTGTCAGGAAAGTCGCCATCTTTTTAATTGCTCTGGGTGTTAACCATGCCACCCCGTTGTTAAAGAATTTGACCGAAGATGAGCTGGAGACCGTCACCGTGGAAATTGCGAAGCTAAAAAATCTCTCCCCCGAAATCGTGGGTAGGATTCTCATGGAATATTATGAGCTGATGATGGCTGAGAGATACACAACCCAGGGCGGTTTGGGATTTGCTGAGGATATGCTTAAACAGGCCATTGGTTCAGACAAAGCCCGCGACCTCCTGATGAAAGTCAAATCGGCTGTTGAAATGACTGGTTTCAACTTACTGCAAACCGTGAATCCCAACGACCTGTTGAATTTCTTGCAGAAAGAACACCCACAAACCATCGCTTTACTATTGGCCAATATGAAGACCCGTCAGGCGGCTGAGATTTTGTCCGACTTGCCAACGGAGTTGCAGGCGGAAGTCGCCTACAGGCTCGCTACTATGGGTAAGACCTCCCCGGAACTGCTGAAGGAAATTGAAGAAGCATTGACCTTGCAGATGGAAGGCGTCTTTGGCGGACAATTGATGGGCAGCGGCGGCGTCAAGGCCGTTGCGGAGATTCTAAACGCGGCCAGTCGAGCAGCGGAAACCAACATTCTGGAAATCCTGGTGCAGAAGAATCCCGAACTTGCCTCAGAAATAAACAAGCTGATGTTTGTCTTTGATGACCTGGTGAGGTTGAGAGACAGAGACATACAAAGAATCTTAAAAGACGTTGACAACAAAACGCTGGCCATGGCTTTAAAGATTTCGTCAGACAAGTTACAGGAAAAATTATTCAAGAACCTGTCGCAGCAGGCGGCAGAGGCCCTAAAGGAAGAAATTGAATATCTGGGTCCAGTGCGCGTCAAGGAAGTAGAGGAGGCGCAGTGGAACATTCTCGAGCATGTGCAGGAATTGGAAAATTCTGGCGAAATCCTGGGCCGGGTCAGTTCAGATGATTTTATCGAGTAGGTGAGAGATGTTAATCAAAGCCGAAAACCATAACCAGAGCAACAAGTTTAAGATCTACGATTTCAGAACTCTCATTGAAGAGAAGGACCGCCTGGTTGAAAACCATGCGGGCGAATACCAACCTTCCGACACTAATGGTGTGTCGTCCTCCAGGCTGTTTGAACAGAAATTGCAGGAAACCTACGACAGCGCATTCAATGATGGATTGCAGCAAGGCGAAAAAACAGGCTTTGAAAAGGGCTTGCGGTCCGTGGAAGGTGAGATCAAGTCATTGACCGACTTAGTTGGCAGCATTGCCCGGCAACAGCAAGAAATCTTGTCGAAATCCGAACAGTTTGTAGTTGATTTCGCTCTGAAAGTTGTAGAAAAAATCCTGGGCGTGGAGGAAATTTCAAACCTCAGAATTGATGAGAACAAATTGCGAAGGATCATCGGTGAGGCTTTAAATCAGTTTGCGGAGTCAACCAAATACAATATCCGGGTACATCGCGATTCTGCCGAGACCATCGAAAAGTACAAATCGCAAATATTCGACACTCTTCCCCGGCACGTGGAGCTTTCCGTTACGGCCGACCCGTCGCTGAAACCAAGCGAGTATCTGATCGAATCGGAACACGGCGTCATCGACGCAAGAATCGCAACCCAGCTCAATGAAATCAAGAATGTCGTGACAAAGTCTAAGGCAAATGGCAGCACAATTCAATAAATATTTCGAAAATCTGAAGGCCGTCCGGCCTTACAAGATTTTGGGGCAGGTCAACAAGATCATTGGGCAGGTCATCGAATCTAACGGCCCGGTGACTGCCATCGGTGAAATGTGCCAAATCATTTCAAAAAACGGTAGAAGCATCCAGGCAGAGGTGGTGGGCTTCAGGGACAACAGAGTCATGCTGGTGCCCCTGGAGGAAACCGTGGGCATCGAACCCGGCAGCTACGTTTCCATCAACGATGTACCATTTACCATCGGGGTTGGACGTGAACTCCTGGGAAGGATACTCGACGGTACAGCCAAACCCCTGGACGGGAAAGGTCCTGTCCAAACCAGATGCCACCAACCCGTGCACAGCGCACCGTTGAATCCATTGAAGCGCAAGCGAATTGCAGACCCCCTGGCCACCGGGATCAGGACGATCGACGGCTTGTTGACCTGTGGCAAGGGCCAACGGGTAGGGATTTTCGCCGGCAGCGGCGTGGGTAAGAGCATTTTGTTGGGCATGATTGCCAGGAATACCAGCGCAGACGTCAATGTCATAGGACTCATTGGCGAAAGAGGCCGCGAAGTGAGGGACTTCATCGAAAGGGATTTGGGCGAAGAAGGACTCAGTCGTTCCGTGGTGGTCACGGTGACCTCAGAGAAGGCCGCTTTTTTGCGCGTGAAAGGCGCGTTAATCGTGACGGCAATTGCTGAGTACTTTGCCAGCCTGGGATTGCACGTTTTGCTGATGATGGACTCTTTAACGCGGGTGGCCATGGCGCAGCGCGAGGTAGGACTCGCGGTCGGGGAACCCCCAACTTCAAAAGGGTACACCCCTTCGGTGTTCGCCATGCTCCCTAAACTCTTAGAACGGGCGGGAAATCTCCAGAATGGCAGCATCACGGGAATCTACACCGTTTTGGTTGAGAACGACGACATGAACGATCCCATCGCCGACACCGTACGCTCCATTTTGGATGGCCACATTGTCCTCTCCAGGAAAATAGCCCAGAGTGGACATTATCCCGCCATCGATGTTTTGCAGAGCGTGAGCCGAGTCATGATCGACATCATTTCCAGCAGCCATTTGCAGAACGCCAACAAAATTAAAGAAATCCTGGCGACCTACCAGGAATCTGAGGATTTGCTGAATATCGGTGCTTATGTCAAAGGGAGCAATGCACGGATTGATTACGCAGTTTCGATGATTGACAAGATTCACGATTATCAAAAACAGACCGTCAACGAGAAAGCTGCATTTGAAGACAGTCTGAGGCAACTGCAGGCGTTGTTGTCGAATGAGAGACCATAAATGAGACCTGGAGGCCCATTACATTGAAAAGGAAAGACTTTCGCTTGCAAAAAGTCCTGGAAATTCAGGAGTTGTTGGAGAAGCAGCAACAAAGGGACCTGGCCGTGTTTAAACAAAAGCTTAAGGCTTTTGAAGCCGAACTGGTGAAGATTCAGGCCAGGAAGAACAGTCTGACTCTTAATTTGCTCGACATCGATCAGGTGCCGGTCGCACGAATGCTGAACTACTACGATTATTTGAGCGCCCTTTCAGAAAAAATCATGGCGCAGCATAGTACGATAGGCGAATTGAGAATAGAGATGGAGCAGCAACGGCAGAAACTACTCCAGGCTACCAAAGACAAGAAAATGCTTGAAACCTTGAAAGAAAGATTTGTTGCCGGACTCCGATTCGAGCAACACAAGAACGAACAAATTCTGATGGAAGAAATTGCAGCGAGAAAGAACTTCTCATTTCTAACTTGATTCATGAAGTAACTGAAGCTTGGCAATGGTAAAGACCCTACTGATTTGGACACTCTTTTTTACAACGACCTTAGCTGGGTTCACCGCGGCCTTTTATTTCGGCCGCGACAAGATATTGCCCCGGTCAAAGAGATCGCAAACACTGCGGGGTCTGAACATTGCGGTGGATGACTCTGCGTCAGGGGCGGGGGTCGACTCTCTAACGATGGTTACAAACGAGCTTCTGACCCAACTGAAGGACTACGTCACGCAAGCAAAGCAAAATGCCAAGGTGATCGCGTTGCAGAAGAAACAGATAGAATTGTTGCGCGCCACCAACGACTCCCTGCGGCAGCAGTTGCAAAGCCGCCAGCTTGCAAACAACAGGATTCAGGACCTTACCAAAACTTTAGGGGCCATGAAAGTAGACGTCCTGGAACCTATTCTTGAAAATTTGCCGGACGAGACCATTCAAATTCTGTACGACAAAGCCAAAAGTAAAGACAAAGAAAAGATTTTTAACGCGGTTAATCCCAAAAGAGCCGGCAGACTGCTAAGACTCATGACGAAAATCTGAGGTAAGGACTGAAGAATGCTGCACCATGCACCCCATATTGAGAATCTGTTTGCCAGTGCCTCAGGTCTTCCCGCCCTCAAAAGCGAATTGCCTGATTCTATTGCTCCGGATTCATTCCACCTGATTTTGCAGCGATTTAAGGCCCTGGCTTTGCTCACACGACCGGTGGGTAAAGTGGGCGTGACCGTGATCGACGGGCTTCCGGAAACCCATGCTCTGGCCAAAATACGTTCTGACAAGGGAAACAGAGCCTTGCGGCAAGACGGGCATTTAGTCTTAAACCTGATTCGGGAAGCTTTGGCACCCATGCTCAAATCCAGGGACCTTGGGATTCTCCAAGGAGAGACGGAAGCCTTTGATTTAACCCCTCAGAAGGATGCCGAACCTTCTTTCGAGGGTGAGGTTCACCACACGTTGCATTTGGAAACTTTAGGAGAGGCAACGGTAAGCCTGAAAAAAGCAGGGAATAAGGTACGGATCGAGATTGCGGTTGAGACGCTTCAGGCAAAAGACTGGTTAGAGGAGCAGTTAAAACACAGCGCCTTCAATAAAGAAGGCATCACCACCGAGGTTAGAGCCCTGCACTTGGAAAAGAGAGAGCTGGCGGCGCCGGCGTTGAAACCTGGAACCAAGAGTTTTGCAACGGGTCTCGAGGCTTTAAGCGCTGACAGAGCACCGAAAGCAGTCCTTTTGCACGGTCGACCAGCGACGCGTCTCAGCGACAACAGGAATGCAACGAGGACACACAGCAAAGGCCTTTTTGCAAATGCGAACACGGAAGACACAGATTCTGTTGCGGTGCCTGAGTCGCAAGACCGTCCGGAGGCACGAGGCCCCAAACGAGTACGCGTAACCAAAGTAAGGCACGCAAAAGGGCATGCCGTTGCCCTGAACCAGGCGCTACGCAAAGCAAAGGCACGCCGGAGGCCCGAGAAGTTAGTCAGCCGGGTTGAAACGGGGCCAACAGTCGCCGGATCAAACCGGAAGCCAAAGGGTTCTGCAGGCAAAGCGGCGCCGGTGCAGACGCACGACCGCGGCATTTTGCTTTCCGCGGAAAAAGCGTTGGAACAGGCGACCAAAGGTGCTGAGGTCTTTGCTGCTAAGCCGGAGGCAGGGAGGATCAAAAGTTCAATGGCTTCTGTGCCTTTGTCCGGCCGCGCGCCTCATGGCGCTGCAGGAAACGCGGGTCCCGCAAGCATCTTACCAGAGAAGCCCGTGTTGACCCCTGCCACGGGCGGTGACCAGAGTGCAATCACCAAAGGTGCGAACGTTCAGGCTTTGAATAAGATGGAGGAATTCATCCTTAACGAGGCGCAAATTACTTCCCGTTTTCCCATTTCCGGGAAAACTCATCTGAAGATGCAGGTCGCAGAATTGGGAGAGGTTTCCGTTGAAATAACCAATGCCGCGCAAAAAGTCGGCGTTGAAATAGGTGTTGAGAGCAACAGGGCGAAGAGCTTGATAGCCGGGCATTTGAAGCATTTGACGTCACAGCTTGACCGCCTGGAAATAAAAGTTGCGTACCGTCCCTTGGAAAAATCTCACGACCCCGGGCCACACAACAAAAGGGAAAGATTCTCGCTGCGGGCCGGCACAGCCACTGACAAGAAAACGCCAGAGACCCCCAGGAATCCAACCGAAATATTCAGGGCGGGTCTAAATGAGGGAAGCAAAACGAAAAAGGGCGTCACCAAAAAAATGCAGGCCTCGACTTCAGACAGCGGCAAAGCGACGACCAGGCTCCAGGACCCTCAGGCGGGCTTTGGGAAACGCGCTGACCCTGTGGAAGAGTCGTCGGAGGATGGCGGAAAAGAATCTCGCGGCTTTCACGAACAAAAGTCTTCCCTGCAAAGCAACGAGTTTGGCGTGGGCGCTAAACACAAACGTGGTGAGAAGGTCTCTGGCGTTGAAACGGCGCCGTTAACCAGACACGGAAACTTTCCGACTGAAAACAAACTGGTTGCACCCGTAAAAGTAAGACAATCCCAGGTGCCAGAGATGATTCATCGCATCGCCAAAATGGTAGAAAACAGATTACAGGCTTCCAATTCCAGAATCGAAGTTCAGTTGGACGTGGAAACCCTGGGTCTGATGAAGGTCGATGCTACCAGGCATCATGACTCCATTCATTTGCAGATTCAAGTTGAAAATGAAGAGGCCAAACGCTGGGTAGAGAGCCACTTGCGTCCCTTGAACAACCACATGACCAGGGAAGGCTTCCGAGTGGACAATCTGCAAGTGTCTGTCCAGGGTGAGAGGTCTGAAGGTCAGAGCAAACAAGGCAGATTCTACCATCCCTCGAAATTTGCCGGGGAGAAGCGCTACGCTACCCCGTCCGGAGTTGCCGGGGCGGCCGCAGAGAGTGCTCCGGTATACTCGGAGCAACGGAGCTTTGGTTACAACACTCTCGAGGTCTGGGGTTGAACCAGCTAAACTGAAGGAGAATCGCAGTTACAAAGCGGTTAGATTATTAATTTTGCAGATGCATTTCAACAAAATGGAGGATTGAACCATGTTAAGCACGGGACCGGTAGGACCAAATGCTACCCAGAACGTCCTGGGAGGTTCGCAAGACATACTGGGCAAGGATGATTTTTTGAGGATATTGGTTTCACAATTGCGCAATCAGGACCCAATAAATCCGATCAAGAGCGAAGAGTTTGCCGCACAACTGGCCCAGTTCAGCTCGGTAGAACAGCTTCAGAATATCAATGCAAATCTGGAGAACAGCATCCAAACGAATCTTTTGCTCAACCAGGCAATCAACAACACCATGGCCACCACGCTCATAGGGAAGAACGTCAAAGCGTTTGGTAACGCGGTCTCCCTGGCTGACGGAGAATCGGTTGGCCTGCATTACAGCTTGTCTTCTCCAGCAGAAAACGTAACCATTCAAATCATGGACAGCAATGGTACGGTTGTTCGAACTGTTGAACTGAAGGGTCAAGCCCAGGGCGAGCAAACATTTGAGTGGGACGGAAAAGACGCCGAAGGCAATGTTTTAGCGGACGGCAAGTACACGTTTGCCATCAACGCCACAGATGGGAACGGCGATGGTGTGGCCGCGACCACCTTCATCAGCGGTGTCATCGATGGGATTAAATACGAAAACGGCAGTGCGTTGCTGCTACTTGGAGACCTGGAAGTGAATCTGTCGGATGTCGTGGAAATCAGTACCCCTGAGATTCCCTAACCGGACAGGAACCAAACCGGGACCAATACTGGAGACCTGAGATGAAAATTCACCAATTGCCGGGGCAAGTTCAGCCTGATTCCCTCCAGCCAAATAGGAGGACCGAAGGCTTTCAGCAAGGTTCTTTTGCCAGCGTGCTGCAAAGCAAGCTCTCGCAAAGTGCCGGCTCCTTGAAGTTCTCGGCTCATGCGATTGATCGGCTGGTATCGCGGAAGGTTCGGCTGAGCTCGCAGGACATTTCAAGACTGCAGCACGCGGTTCACCAGTTGGAGCAAAAGGGCGGAAACGAATCCCTGGTGCTTATGGGTGACCTGGCGCTGGTGGTCAGTGTTAAAAACAACACGGTCATCACGGCTGTAAACAGGAGCCCTAACGATGAAGCAAAGATATTCACCAACATCGATAGTGCTTTAATTTTGTGATCGATTGGGTCGGACCCCAAATTGGTTTTTGGGGAGGCCCTCCACTGTGGAACGACAGAAGCAGTGGCTGTAATTCACTGGTTTTACTTACCTAAATCTGGAGGGCTGCATCATGATGCGCTCATTATTTTCAGGTGTGTCTGGTTTACGTAACCAGCAAATTAAGATGGACGTCATTGGTAATAACATTGCAAATGTGAACACCATAGGCTTCAAGGGATCGAAGGTGAATTTCCTCGAGGAAGTGGGACAAGTATTAGCCAGAGGGGGCACCTCGGTGGCAGGCGGTTCTTTCAATGCAGTGCAAGTTGGCCTGGGGGTAAAAACCGGCAGCGTGGATCGGCAGTATTCCCAGGGGATTCTTCAAACCACCGGAAATGTGACTGACCTGGGGCTTCAGGGCAATGGCTTCTTCGTGGTTGGTGACTCTGACCGACAGTTCTTTACCCGGGCCGGGAACTTTCATTACGACAGTCAGGGCCGGTTGATGACTACCACCGGACTCTTTGTCAAGGGCTGGATGGCAGATCCAACAGGGGAATTATCCAAGAGCTCGACCCTTACTGAGATTGTTGTAGACCCGTCCTTGGTGTCTCCCGCCAAGGCCACAACGAAAATCTCCCTTGCCGGCAACTTAGATGCCAGCGCGGTTCCGGTACAAGAGGTCTGGACGGCGGGTAAGGTGTTGACGGTGGCTGCAAGCGGAAACCCGGCGGTGGGAACCACCGACCTGAATGCGTTGACTCAAACCACAACGCCTCTGGTTGCCGGAGACACGATTACCATTACTGGTACAAATCCGGACGGTTCGGCGGTAAGCGGTACTTTCACCTACGGCGCCAGCAACGACGGAACTACCGTCGATGATTTCCTGGCTGTCATAAATTCCGCTTACAGCGGAGCGACTGCGACATTAGACAGCGGCAAAATCGTCCTGACCGATGACAACTTTGGCGCCAGCGATTTGACCATAGTCCTGGCTAACGGGGCTTCGAACACCGGGGTCATTTCCTTACCGAGCTTTGTGAATTCAGCCGAAGGCTTCACGCCGAAAACGACCGCCTCGACGGTCATTTATGACAGTTTGGGCACGCCACACACCGCCAACATTGAATTCACGAAAACAGAAAACGAGCGCGAATGGCGCTTCACGGTGACTCTGTCTGGTAGCGAAACCGTCTTAGAAGGGGGTTCGGGAACTTTAACGTTCAAACCTGATGGTTCAATAGAAACAATTGCTTACGACGGTGCTGAATCTGCCTTCAAATTCGATCCCAACAACGGAGCCAATCCCGTAGCCATAAACTTGGATTTTGGCAACGCGTCTGGCGTCAATGGTCTGACCCAGTTCGATGGCAGTTCAAACGTCATCATCCCGACTCAAGACGGACAACCACACGGAGCCTTGTCATCGCTGTCGATTGACGAAAGTGGTCGAATTATTGGTTCGTTCACCAACGGCAATAATCGTTTGATTGCTCAGATAGCGCTGGCGAAGTTCAACAACCCGGGCGGTCTGGTTCACCTGGGCAACAACATATTTGAAAAGACCGAGGGATCGGGTAGCCCGCTGATTGGCAAAGCTGGCGAGGATATCAGCACGGCCGTCATCTCGGGTAGTCTGGAATCTTCGAATGTGGATTTAGCCGAGGAGTTCTCTGAAATGATCATTGCGCAGCGAGCCTTTCAGGCGAACGCGCGAACGATCACAGTTAGCGATCAATTCCTCAACGAAGTCGTTCAGTTGAAGAGATAATTTATTGAATGTTAAAACATCTGGGTGTGGGAAGAGTCGCGCTTGCGTTGGTAAATCCCACACCCAGGTCCTTTTGATTAATTCAAATGGGTTGCTTTTGAAATGGATAAGTCAACTGTTATTGGAATCGTTGCTGGCATGCTCCTTTTGGGCATCTCCCTTTTCATGGGCACAGGGTGGCAGATGTTTTTCAGCTTGCCTTCTTTTCTCATCGTGGTTGGAGGCACCATAGCTGCCACATTGGTCAATTTTCCTTTGAACGATGTAATTAGTGTCATGAAAATAACCCAAAAGGTGCTGCTGCACAAGTCAATTGCTCCGGAAACCTACATCGAGAGGATTGTGCAGTTGGCAAAAAAGGCAAGATCCAACGGCCTGTTAGCCATCGAGCAGGATTTAGATGAGATCGACATGGATTTCTTGAAGTCAGGGTTGCAACATGTCATCAATGGCGCGGAGCCCGAAGACCTTCGCAATATCTTGGAGATGGATCTTTATGTGATGACCAAAAGGCATGATATCGGACAAAAAATGTTTCTCGCCATGGGGACCTACGCGCCCGCCTTTGGTATGATTGGGACATTAATAGGTCTGATCAAGATGTTGCAAAGTTTGGAGGACCCTACTGGAATCGGTCCCGGCATGGCCCTGGCCATGGTAACGACTTTTTATGGCGCACTGCTTGCCAATCTCTTTTTCCTGCCAATGGCCGGGAAATTAAAACATCGCTCCGGAGAAGAGACCATTTTCAAAGAGATGTTGTTGCAGGGCATACTGTCCATGCAAGCCGAAGAATCGCCAAGAGTAATCAAGAACAAGCTGTTAACTTACCTGGCGCCTAATACGAGAAATAACGGGAAGCACGCAGAAAAAGAGGTAAAGACCAGTGAGTGATCGGAAAAACAACTGCAATTGTGAAGAAGACGATACCCCGTCGTCGCCAGCGTGGATGACCACCTACGGTGACATGATGACTCTGCTGATGACGTTTTTCATCTTGATCATGTCATTTTCGTCGATTCAAATCGACAAGTTCAAGGCGGCCATGGGCTCGTTGCAGGGGGCTTTTGGTGTATTAGGCCACTCCAAAGAGGTCAACGTGGACCGCAGTTGGTTTTCTCCCTTCATGGTCGATATGAAAAGAGAGAAGATATTGAACCAGGTAGACAACTTGCGGGAACTGCTTGAAAAAAACAATTTGGAAGATTCTATTGAATTATCTGGATCGGATACGGAGGTGACCATCCGCTTCAAAGACCACATTCTCTTTCCCTCCGGGGGGGCAGAGTTAAAGCCGTCATTTTTGCCCATATTCAAGAAAATCACTCGCATCATCATAAAGGGTGCAGGAGAAGTCAAAGTAGAAGGACATACCGATAATCTCCCAATTCACACCAGCCAATATCCGTCTAATTGGGAATTATCAATTGCCCGGGCGCTGAGCGTGCTCAGATATCTGGTACAGGAAGAAGGCCTCAATCCGACAAAGCTTTCTGCAGCGGGATTCAGCCAATTTCGTCCTTTAGTTCCTAACAATTCTCCCGATAATCGTGCCAAAAACAGAAGGGTAGAAATTCATCTGAGATGGTGAGGGTTTTGCTCAAAAAGAGAGGCGAATGAAGCATGGCAGACGACACCAATAAAAATAAAGAATTAGAAAAAACATCCGATGTAAAGAAGGGAAGGAATGGGAAAATTCTAAAAATACTGTTGATCCCGATCATTTTGGTTGTGCAGGCTGGCGTAGCCTATTTTGTGGTGGTTAACTATTTAATCGGTAAACCTGAGAATCCTCAAAGCAAACCCTCAAAGCAGCACAACCAGGAGGTAGGGCAGTTCTTAGAAATTAAGGACATCGTCGTCAATCCGGCGGGCACCCTGGGAAGAAGGTTTCTGGTCGCTGAAATGGGATTGGAAACACATAATCCTGATTTAATCGAAGAGGCTGAAACCAAGAGAATCTGGATAAGAGACGCAGTCTTATCCTTTTTGCGAGAACAGACTTCCGAAGAACTGCTCGATCTTTCCAAGAGGGAGGCCCTGAAAGCAAAACTTTTGCAGGTCGTCAACAAAAAACTGACGAAAGCTAAATTTGAGAAGTTGTACTTCACCAAATACATCATGCAATGACCCAAGAGGCGCTTATGGCAGAAGAGATGGAACAAGTGGCCGACACTCCGGCACCAGGAGATGCTTTGGCAGAACAAGGTGCTGCTGACCCACCCGCTGAACAGGCTGATACCAGTTCGGCCGCTGAGAAACCGGAATCTATTGCAAAGCCGGAGAGGCCTGACAGTGAAAGCGATGACAACGGCCAGGAACTCCTGGGGTTCGATCAGAATAATCTGGGGCTGCTCATGGACGTTTCGCTGCAAGTTACCGTGGAGCTTGGTCGCAAAGAAATGCAGTTCGGGGAAATATTGCAGTTGGGCAAGGGTTCAGTAATCGAGTTGAATAAGATGGCCGAAGATCCCATCGCCATTTACGTAAACCAGAGCAAAATAGCACAAGGCGAGGTCGTGGTGGTTGACGAGCATTTTGGAGTCCGCATTACGAAGTTGATGAACCGTTCCAACGTGATACGCAACCTGGGTTGACAAATGAACAAGAAAAGAGGCCTTACCCTTGTCGGGGTGATTTTTTTTTTGTTGGCTTTGCTCATCGGGATGTACAAATTGGAGGCGCAGCTCGCTGACAAAAATCGAGAAGAAGGTGCCAAACCTCAAGTAGTACAACCTTCGCAGGCTCCTCAAAATGATTCTTGCTCCGATCCAGGTTATCTGTTGCTTAAAGCAGCCGCACTCATTGTCATATTCTCGGTGGTCCTTTATTTCCTGTTGAGAAGCAGCAAGAACTTTATTTTCACCAAAACGTTTGCTGGGAGTTCGTCGGGAATCCAGATTAAGGGAAGCAAGATAATAGGTCCGCACAAATGGCTTTATATCGTTGACGTACTTGGCCATATCCTGCTTTTGGGAGTTACCGAAAAGCAGGTTACCGTGCTTTTGGATATGCCTTTTGAGAACCTGAGCGAAGAAGAAAAAAGATTGTGGAACGACGAAGTAAAAACTTCAGAACCAAACTTCAAGAAGCTTTTGCATCATTGGCTTAGGAAGTAGCCCTATGGACCAGAGATCGCGGATATGGAAGTCCTGCCTGTTGCTTGGACTCGTGGCCTTGCTGCTACTCACTTCGTTTCATTCCCTTTCTGCGCAACCTTTGCCAAAGATTACCCTGGAATTTCCCAAGCAAACAGGCAAGCAAGATACGTCGTTGGCGATTCAAATTCTTTTCTTGATTACGGTTCTGTCGATTGCGCCGGCGATTTTGGTCATGATGACTTCGTTTACGCGCCTGGTGATCGTGTTTCATTTTCTGCGGATGGCTCTGGGGACTCAGCAATCGCCTGGCAATCAAATCATCATTGGACTGTCTCTGTTTTTGACTTACTTCATCATGCAGCCGGTTTGGAATGAAATTAATCAAAGCAGTATTCAGCCTTATTTGCAGGACAAAGTCACGCAGCAACAGGCTTTGAACAACGCTCTAAAACCGGTTCGCAAGTTCATGTTTAAAGAGACCCGCGAAAAGGACCTCATGCTTTTCGTGAAATTAGCAAAAATTCAAAGACCGAAAACCCGGGAGAATTTGCCGACTTATGTGCTAATTCCGTCGTTCATAATCAGTGAGTTGCGCATTGCCTTTCAGATCGGCTTTATGGTTTACCTGCCCCTGGTGTTGATCGACCTCATCGTGGGCGTAATCTTGATGTCCATGGGCATGATGATGTTGCCGCCGATTATGATTTCGTTACCGTTCAAGATTCTGCTCTTCATCCTGGTCGATGGGTGGCATCTGGTGGTGCAGTCGGTGGTTTCCGGATTTTGATGGAATTGGAGGTGCGTACGCAATGACGACGGATTTCGTACTTTATTGGGGGCAACAAACTGTTAAGACTGCGCTGCTAATCACGGCACCGATTTTGATTGGCGGCATGCTGGTTGGCCTGATCATCGGAATCTTTCAGGCAGTCACACAGATACACGAAATGACTCTGTCGTTTATTCCCAAGATGGCGGTCGTCATTCTCATCATTCTCTTTTTGATGCCGTGGATGTTGGGTGTCTTGACCGATTTTGCCAGCCATGCATTTTCGCAAATATCTGTGATTTCTCATTGAGATGCTCAACGAAATATTAGCACTGTCGAATCAACAATTCGTCGCTTTTTTTTTGGCCTTTTTGCGTATATTGGCGCTGATTTTTGTTGCACCAATTTTAGGCTCCAGGTCGATTCCAATTCAAAGCAAGATTTTTTTTGCGATGTTTTTGTCGATTTGTGTTTGGCCGCTGATCAAGAACCAGCCAGTGACGCCGAATTTAGAGTTGACCGCGCTGACCTTTCTGTCGGCGCGGGAAGTATTGTTGGGGTTGTTCTTTGGGTACAATGCCAAGCTGATCTTCGAGGGTTTTCAGTTTGCAGGTCGATTGATTGGAAATCAAATGGGGTTAGGAGTTGCCGAGTTAATAGACCCGGAGAGCGGTGTACAGGTCTCTTCAATAGGCAACTTCTATAACCTCATCGGTGTTGTTCTTTTCTTAACGCTGAACGGGCATCACTACCTTCTCACGGCGCTGTACAAAAGCTTCGAGATAGCCCCGGTGGGTTCAGGCCGATTGGTGAGTGTTCTCGCAAAAGAGCGACTGCTGTCGAATTTTGACGACATTTTCACCGTTGCCATTAAGCTTGCGGCGCCATCGATGGCCGTTTTGTTTCTTATTGAAGTCGGCATGGGAATTTTAGCAAGGATTGTTCCGCAAATGAATATATTTTTTATCGGGTTACCCGTTAGACTCGGGTTAGGGATGTTCATTCTCGTGGCTTCACTCCCGATGTTTTATATTCTTTTCCAGACTATTCTTAAAGCATGGCAAGGAAAAGTCACTGGTTTAATGCTGCTATTTTAGGAGTAATCATCATGGAATTAATTATTGAAGAATTAGATTCTAAGCTCATTGGGAAGAAATTAGGGCAAAACCTCTACAATTCAAAGGGGAGCCTGCTGTTGCGCAAGGGGGCAGAAATCGAGATGTTGCATTTTGCCCATCTCAAGAGTCTGGGTTACCAGAGTGTCTATGTGCTCAATGGTAATTCCGCAGATTTGGACCAGGATGGGGAAATTATTTCCGGGCACCTGCGTGCGAAGGGGCCGCACGAGCTCAAAGGCATCTTTAGAAAGTTGCTGACGGATGACAGAAGACAGATTGCAACCGCGAAAAAAGAGGTTTTCGTGTTAGCGGAAAATATACTCAAATCAGTTAATTTGAAAAAGCACGAGGGATCGAAGATCCTGGACTTAAAAAGACAGGGGGATTATCTCTGTCAACATTCAATCAATGTGGCTGCTTACTCAATCCTCATCGGCACCTGTCTGTCCTACCATCAGTTGAAATTGTCTGATTTGGCCGTGGCAGCTTTATTGCACGATTTTGGCATGCTATTCATAGACGAATCGCTGTTAAATAAGTCGACGGCACTAACTGAAAGCGAATCAGAATTAATCAAAGAGCACACGGTAAAGGGCTTTCAACACCTGGGCCGCAATTGTTCCTTTAAAGGCCTGGTTACGGTCGTGGCCTTGCAACATCATGAACGCTACGATGGCCTTGGTTATCCCAAAGGTTTAGTCGGCGAGGAACCGCACGAATTTTCGCGTATCGTTGCCCTGGCCAATTTTTTTGACGCGTACACCTCAGACCGACCCTATCGCCGCATGCATACCATTGACGCTGCGTTGCAGGTCATTCAAGATGAAGTGGGCACGGCATTTGATCCTAACCTGGTGCAGCATTTCTTGAAGTATTTCTAATCGAAAATCATGGCGGAAGATTCTTTTCAGGAAAAAACCGAACAGGCAACTCCAAAACAGTTAGAGAAAGCCCGTGAAGAAGGAAATGTTGCCAAAAGCGCAGAACTGAACTCCGTTTTTGTCCTTTTTATTGGGCTCATGATCCTCTATTTCTTGAGTGGAAAGATTTTAAGTCAATCCGTCGACCTCTTCAAGTTTTTTTACAGTCAGGCAGGTCACGTCGCGATCAATCAAAGCAGCATCCTGTACTACTTTACCCTGTGTTTAAAATTTTTGGTTAGTCTGGTGACGCCTCTCGTGATTGGTCTCATAGTTGTGGGCTTAGGGGTAAATTGGGCACAGTTTGGATTTTTGTTTAGCACCAAGCCGCTTACACCAAACTTCCAAAAAATCAATCCCATTTCAGGACTCAAGAATTTTGTTTCCCTCAAGTCGTTGGTCGAGTTGTTGAAAGGAATCATCAAGATCACCGTTGTAGGGCTTATCGCCTACCGTACGATTTCGAACCAGCAGGAACGCTACCTTCTTCTGATGAATGAAAGCGTTGGCAATATTTTGAAATTCATCGGCTCCACAGTGTTCAAGGTGGCTATGAATACGACCGCGGCTTTGTTGTTTTTAGCTGTTTTAGATTTCTTATATCAGAGGTGGCAGTACAAAAAGGACCTGATGATGTCCAAACAGGATGTGAAAGAAGAGCAGAAGGAATCTGAAGGGAACCCGCTGATTAAGAGCGCCATCCGCAGCCTGCAACGGGCACGTGCCAGACAGCGCATGATGGATGCTGTGCCCCAGGCAGATGTGGTCGTGACCAACCCGACCCGCTTAGCCATCGCACTGAAGTATGATCCGGAGGCTATGGACGCGCCAGTGGTCCTGGCAAAAGGCTCCAGACTCATCGCTGCCAGAATTAAAGAAATCGCGCAAAAACACGGTATCCCAATCTATGAGAACAAACCTCTGGCACAATCGCTGTTCAAAATCAGCAAGGTTGGTCAACAGATTCCTTTTGAACTTTTTCACGTTGTGGCAGAAGTGTTCGCTTACGTTTATCAGCTAAAACAGAACAAGAACTAATACAACCCTTAACAGGAAGAACGCACCTTTTGTACGGTTATCCACTTTGAGCTAACTTCTATTTTTAGAATAGCATGAATAGTCGCCAGCTAAACTCGGGCAGATCCGCTTTACAGGTTGTCATCCAGCGCACGGATATTTTTCTTGCTGTGGCTGTGGTCTCCATTTTGATATTCATGATCATCCCGCTGCCCAGCTTCTTTTTAGATATTCTGCTCGCTCTGAACATCCTGTTTTCTTTGATGATTCTACTGGTGCCCATGTACGCCATTAAGCCACTGGAGTTTTCCGTCTTCCCCGGCATTTTATTGCTCATCACCCTCTTTCGCCTTTCTCTTAACGTGGCGTCCACGCGGTTAATCTTAGGGGAGGCCTTCGCCGGCGAAATCATCCAGGCTTTTGGAAGCTTTGTGGTGAAGGGCAATTATGTGGTAGGATTGGTCATCTTCATCATACTGATAACGATTAATTTTGTGGTAATCACCAAAGGCGCGGGAAGAATCGCGGAAGTAACGGCGAGGTTTACCTTGGATGCCATGCCCGGCAAACAAATGGCTATCGATGCCGACTTGAACGCAGGTTTGATCGACGAAAAAGAAGCCAGAGCCCGCCGGGACGAGATCCGAAAAGAGGCCGATTTTTATGGGGCCATGGATGGGGCCAGCAAATTTGTGCGCGGCGATGCGGTTGCCGGTCTTTTGATCACAGCCGTCAATATCCTGGGCGGCCTTGTCATCGGGGTTGTGCAGCTAAAAATGAGCTTGCAAGAAGCCTTGACCACCTATACCATCCTGACGGTAGGAGATGGCCTTGTGTCGCAGATTCCGGCGCTCATCATTTCCACGGCGGCCGGTATTATTGTCTCCAAAGCTTCTTCTGAATACAGCCTGGCCCAGAGCCTGGTAAACCAGTTTCTGGCAAAGTCCAAACCCATCTATATCGCCGCCGGCGTTCTGTTTGTGCTGGGATTCGTCCCTGGACTCCCCACACTACCTTTTTTCACCTTGGGAGTTATTACGGGTGGGATTGGCTACTTCACCACGGGAATGGTCTCTGAAATGATGCGCGAAACCGAAGAGGAAGGTGAGGAGGAAGTAGCGCCCTCGCAAAAAGATAGGGTTGAGAACTACTTACATGTCGACCCCCTCGAAATTGAAATTGGCTACAGCTTGATCCCGCTCATTGACGTCAATCAAGGTGGAGACCTCCTGGACAGCCTGACCATGATTCGAAAGCAGATTGCTCAGGAACTTGGCATCATCGTGCCACCCATCCGCATCCGCGACAATGTGCAATTGAAGTCCAACCAATATGTGATCAGAATCAAGGGTAACCAAGTTGCTCAGGGTGAGGTCATGAACGGATATTATCTGGCACTCACACCGGATGGCGCATCCGATGAACTGGAAGGCATAAAGACCATAGACCCCACCTTCAACATGCCCGCTTACTGGCTCAATGAAGAGCAAAAAGACAAAGCCGAGATGAAGGGGTATACCGTTGTTGAAGCGTCGGCAGTCATCGGCACCCATTTAATGGAAGTGCTTAAAACCAACGCTTACAGAATAATAGATCGGCAGGCGGTGCAGAATCTTCTGGACAGTTTTAAGGTAGAGCACCCCGCTGTTGTGGAGGAGTTGGTCCCTAATCTGCTGTCGGTGGGGGTCATTCAGAATGTCTTGAGGAATCTCCTGAAGGAGCACATTCCAATTAGAGATTTGACTACCATCCTCGAGTTGTTAGCGGATTACGCGCCTTTGACCAAAGATCCGGAACTGTTGACTGAGAACGTGCGGGTAGCCCTGTTTGAAACCATCACCAATCTGTACAAAGATGATGATGGCACGCTGACAGCGATCACCCTGGATCCCAGATTAGAGAACTATGTTACGCAGCAGTTGGAAGGTGGCAAACGCCCCCGGCAAAACTTCGACTTGCCGCCGACCGCGGTGAACGAGATATTCTCCGGAGCCGCAAACAAAATGCAGCAGTTGATTGCCACCATCGGCAAGGCCGTGCTGGTGACAAGTCCAGCAATTCGCCGTTACGTTAAGCGTTTCTTTGAGCCAGTCCTGCCCAAACTGATCGTTTTGTCCTATGCAGAATTGTCCCCGGAGTTGCAAATTAATTCAATAGGCAGTATTGGAATCTCCAACTATGATTAAGAAATTCAAAGCCCCGAACATGAAAGACGCCATGAAAATGGTCAAGGAGAGTTTGGGCGAGAATGCCGTGATCCTGCAGACCCGTAAGATCAACCGTGGCGGCTTGTTTGACATTATGAACCCGCAAATGGTCGAGATCACTGCCATCGCCGAGAACCAGCACGTCACACCACCGGCCGCCAACAAACTGCCCAAAGGGGTCTATTCGCCCCCATCGGTAGTCAAGCGGCTGAGGGGCACCAATACCAACCACCTGGCGACAGCAATCAAAGCGGAGTTGAAAGACCTGAAGGACGCCGTCATTCAAGTGTCCGATTATTTGCATTTTTCAAAAATGCTTTTGCTGCCAGAGTCGTTTCGTTATTTGGTGAACCGAAAAGGCGTGGATGAGGATTTGGCTGTTGAGTTGGTGCAAAAAGTCATCTTTAAACTCAGCGGCGACGAATTGCAGGACAAAAGCACGATAAAGGAGGCTTTGTCACAACAAATCAAGGACTGTCTGAAAGTAGCTGGCAAGATCAAATCAGTTCCGGGCAGGCCCAAGATCGTTTTGCTTGTAGGACCTACGGGCATGGGGAAAACGACCACCATAATCAAGCTGGCCACCCACCCGCAGTTTTATGGCAGCCAAAGGGTTGCCCTGATCACCATTGACACTTACCGCGTTGCAGCGGCCGCCCAGCTCAAAACCTTCGCCACTCTGGCAAAATTGCCGTTGGAAGTCGTTTACGAGCCGGAAGATTTCGCCAGGGCGCTGGAGGCTTTCAAATCGTACGCTGTCATACTGGTCGATACGGCGGGGCGCAGCCCCCTGAACGAAAAGCACTTACAGGATCTAAAATCTTTCTTGACGGTAGGCGTGCCGGACGAGGTGCATCTGGTTCTGTCGGTATCCATGCGCGCCGACAATCTCCTGGATGCCGCGCGGAATTTTTCGTCTTTGCCGGTCAGCCAACTGATATTCTCAAAATTGGATGAAACGCCTCGAATCGGTAATATTCTGAATGTGGCACAGAAACTCGACTTGCCCATTTCATTCTTGACAAACGGGCAAAACGTCCCGGAGGATATTCTCCTGGCCAAAAAAAATTACCTGGCCGATTGTATTCTTGGTTAGAATTTGCCGATATGAATGATGTGGCAGAATTTACGAAATTGGTGCCGTAGCGGTGAACAAGTTTATCCTCAAATTCAGTTTGTTTGTGGCAATCCTTACCCTGGTATGTTGCATGATATCCAGTATCTCGTTGCAGGAAAGCCTCTTCAGAGCCCTGTTGGTCTTTGCCGGTGCGTATGCCGTTCTCGTTGCCTTTTTCATAGGGCTTAAGCTCATTCTAAATGCCAAACAAACTAAAAGGAGCTGAAATTGGAAAGTGAAGAGTTGGTTAAGGCCTACAAGAGAAACCCTGAGCCTGAACTGCGGGAACAAGTGGTGGTTCAGTTTCTGCCAATTGTGAAATATGTCATCGGCCGAATGCATTTGACGGTCAAGAACAAAGCTGAGATAGAAGACATCCATAGCGCTGGAATTTTGGGGCTGCTCCATGCCCTCGAAGATTTTGACGTGGCCAGAAACACGAAATTCAAGACTTACGCGACCTGGAGAGTGCGCGGCTTTATTCTGGATTATTTGCGGCAAATTGATTTCCTGAGTAGAACCGATCGGGCCAAGATTCGGGCCATTGAAAGAGTGATCGCCGAGCTGACCCAGAAATACGGTCGCGAGCCTTCCAACCAGGAAATAGCCCAGGAAATAGACGTGGACCTGACAGAATTCAATCGCTTGCTGGAATTGACCCAGTTGAATTTCATCGTCCCGTTTGACCAAAAACAGGCGCTGAACGACGAGCAAATAACCTTGAGCGAAGTCATTGCCGATGAATCCAATGAAGGCCCGTTCGAACAATCCAGTAAAAGTGATCTTTTGAATCTGGTAAAAGAGGCCATCGGCAACTTGCCAGAACGGCTCAGGCTCATCGTTCTCATGTATTACAACGACGAAATGACTTTGGCAGAGATCGGAAAGGTCTTGTGTCTTTCTGAGTCTCGGGTGAGCAGACTGCTCGGGAAAGCCTTGCTTTCCATTCGTCAGGAAATCCTCGAAATCAATGTTCCAAGCAAAGTTCCCATTTAGAAGGAAGGTGATGCGACATGTCCGATTTGGTGATTCCCAGGAATTTACCAAACGCCAATCCCATCGACAAGGTTGAACAAACCCAAAAGTCGCAACAAAACGACGAGCAGAAAAAAACAGACCAGGACAAGCGCAACAAGAAGCGTCATAAACAACAGAAAGCTCCGGAACAAGACCAGGACCGCGTCTTCATCTCATCACCCACTGCGGTTACAAAAGCCCGTAAGCAGGGAAAAAAAGGGCCCAAAAAGCTGGGCAAAGGGGACATAATAGATATTCAAGTATGAATTGTGCGTTTCACAGAATGATGGCCTATTTGGCACTTCCCGTTTGGACCTTGTGTTCTTGCGCAGTTGGCGCCAGAGGTGCAGAGCTTTTGGACATCCGCACCGGGTTTCACCAGTCTTACTCGCGGTTGGTCCTGCAGTTTGATTCAAAGGTAAACTACGAGGTGTCAAAGGAGCTCGAGGAGGGCAAGATCGCGGTTAACCTTCAGCCGGTGACAATCACCTCGGATTTTGGACCAACCCCGGTGGAAGCCGATGACCTGTTTTTGCGACAAGTCCATTACAGACATTCTTCACACCGGCTAACGGTGACGTTATTGTTGAGAACCTCGAACATCCGGTTGGTTGAATACACTTTGGAAAGACCGTACCGGCTGGTCATCGACCTGCACCAGGGCAATTTCTCTGAAGAACTGAAGCAGGACAGCTCGTTCGTTCCTCCTGCACCTGCGGCTCCGGAAATGCCAGTGGCAACCGACTCGTCTTCTTTAACACTGATAGACACGCTCAAGGATAGCGAAGCCACTCTGCACACAAGCGAGATTCTTTTGAACCATCCTCCAATGAAAAGCTCGGTTCAAATCGGGCCCCGTGGCAGCAGAATCCGTATGTTTCTGGGGGTCACAATCATTCTTGTCTTAATAGATATTTTGATCTTTCTTTTTTACAAGATAAGGAAGAGCCGAATCCACAACTCTTCGGAAGATTCAAAAAAAACACAAACAACGGTCGCGCGCCCCGGGGCTGAAGCCAACCCCCACTTCAAAGCCGTGTTGGGTATGATGGTGAAAGATGAGCACACCCACAAGACCAGTGTCGCCGATTTCCGAAAGGCAAATGGTCAGCAGGCTGCGGACCTGTCGGCCCGACTTGAATCTTTGTCCAGAGTGCTCTTTTCAGGACGTTCCGCTACCCGTCTCGGTCTCGATCCTGAGGACCTCAGTGAGGGCATGGGAGAGTTGGAAGCTGCTTCAGGCATCCCCAAGGAATTCTGGATCGGTCGAGATGGCATCGAGTTTGTCAACAACATCAAGAAACTCAACATGAACATGAATTGAAGTAGTAAAAACTACCAAACCGTTCGGGTTTTCTGGTAAAAACTCCCACCGACCTTCAACAATTTGTCCTTTTCTGACCTCTTCTTAATTCAATAATAATAAATTACTTACTCGCCTCCACGGCTGGTTGATTTGTGCCTGGCACATTAGTTGCGCAAATGTGCAAAAAAAACAGGAAATCAACGATGTTAAAAGGACTTGAATTGACGGGCCGTTCAATGGCGACGAGAATGGCTCAAATGGACGCGATCACCAACAATCTGGCAAATATTAGCACCAGGGGTTTTAAGAGAGACATGGTGTTTATTCACAGCGTTGCTGAAAACCTGCGCCAGATTGACCGAAAGGACGGCTCCGTTCAGCACCGAACTGTTGCGTCCACTACTCTGGACTTGACCCAGGGTAGTTTGGTGGGTACGGAACGGCCTCTGGATCTGGCCATCTCGGGTGACGGCTTTTTCGTGGTTGAGACTTCCGAGGGCGCGGCCTACACTCGAAACGGGCAATTCACGCTGAATGCAGAGGGGGTCTTGACCACTTTAGACGGGAAGGTTGTTTTGGGCGAAGGGGGCGCCATTGAAATAAACATCGATCAAAAAACACCAAATCAGATTCTAATCAATGAGCAGGGAGAAATTCTGCTCGATGGCAACCTGATAGACAAATTGCAGATTGTAGCCCCGGAAAATCCGAACAAGCTGCTTAAGGCGGGTGCTAATCTTTTCAAGTTGGCAGATGAGACCACTTCCATGCAGCCGGTCGAGTTGGTTTCGGTGAAACAGGGCTTTCTCGAAGAATCCAATGTCAACCCAATGTTGGAAATGATTGCCATGATGGAAAACTTGCAGCACTTTCAAATGGATCAGAAGATCATCAAGACAGAAGATGAAATGCTGGGCCGTGCTGCAAACAACATCGGAAGGGTGACCTAAGCTAACCACAGTCATTGAACTAACTCAGAAGAGGACGAAATGATCAGATCGCTTCGAACGGCTGCTTTAGGCATGTCAGCCCAGAGTCTGCGAGTTGACAATATTGCCAACAATCTGGCCAACGTCAACACCACGGCTTTTAAGAAAAGCACCATTGAGTTTCAGGATTTGTTCTACCAGAGCTTTCGCCCGGCCGGGGTCAAAGATCAGTCGAATGCTGAAATTCCCACCGAGCTGCAAATTGGGCACGGCAATCGGCCAGTGGCCACGATCAAAAACTTTTCGCAGGGAGATGTGGTAAACACCGGCAACGCTCTGGACCTTTCTTTAAACGGGGAAGGATTTTTTCAAATTCAACGGCCGGACGGTTCCATCGTTTACACCCGGGACGGCAGCTTCAACCTCTCTTCTAAAGGGCAGATCGTCAATTCCTCCGGACTGCTCCTGGATCCGGAAACCTCGATTCCGGAAGAGGCGGTCAGCATCAATGTTGGTTCAGACGGCAATATCTCCGTCCTGCTGCCCGGCGAATCTACTCCGCAGGAAGTTGGTCAGATCGAGTTAGCCAAATTCATCAATCCGGCCGGTCTCAAAAGCATCGGAGGCAATCTTTACGAAGCCACGGCAGCTTCCGGCGAACCCACGCTGGGCACACCGGGAAGCGACGGCATCGGCAGCGTGCTACAAGGCTTTCTGGAAAAATCCAATGTGGAAGTGGTGCAGGAGATGGTTGAGCTGATCGTAGCGCAACGCGCGTACGAAATCAACGCCAAAGCGATCCGGACGGCCGAGCAAATGATGGAAATCGCCAACAATATTAAACGATAGTATGAGAAGTGATGGAGCAACCGAGAGAAAACTGGCTGGACAGGCGATCAATACTGTTTGCAATGGTCCTTTTGTATTTTGGGTCGGGGGTTTGTGATGTTCGCAGCGCCAGTGTGCGAAAGATACCGGCGAGGATGAAGGAGAGCATCGAACGCTATGTTTACCAAAACTCCGACGTCCCCAAAGAGGACGTGGTGATCGAATTTGGTTCCTTCAGCGGAGAGATTGCCAACATAAGCGCAGCCGCTGAATTCAGAGTATTGCCGTCCAGAGGTAAGATCAAAAAAGGCAGCCAGATGATTCGGTGCGGCTTGTTTCTGGACAATGAGTTGCTCAGGCGCTTTGCGGTCCGGATCAACGTGCGGGTTTTTCAGACCGTGGTTGTGAGCAACAGACCCCTTTCCCGCCTGACCCTTCTGGCAGACGACTTCTTGAGCCTGAGCAGACGAGAGACCACCCATATTTCAAGAACCATTTACACGTCAAAGGATGGACTGGTGGGGCTGAGGACCAGACGCTTCGTGCAATCCGGTGAAATCGTGACCGAGGATTTGGTGGAAGTGCCACCGCTGATTGCCCGCGGCAAAGAGGTGAGAATCATTTTCAAGAAGGACGCTCTGGAGATTTCCGTGACGGGCGTTAGCCGAGAGGACGGGCGTTTGGGAGAAACGATCAAGGTAAAATGTCTGGAAACCAACAAGACCTTCAAGGCAAACGTGGTGGACGCTACCACGGTAATCGTACCATTATTATAGGATGCTGACATGAAAAATCTGAGTACAAAGACCCGAATAGCCGCTCTAACCGTCGTTCTGTTTGTTGCACAAACTGGCTTTGCACAACAGTACAAATATTTCCGGCATCCGTCTCTTTACACCGACGTGAAAGCCCGAGGGATCGGAGACGTGATTACCATCCTGATTGTAGAGGCCACCAACGGCTCTCGACAATCGGATGTGACCTCTTCGGACAAATCTGCGCTGAGCGCTTCCGGAAGCGTCACCGGCAATCTCACTAAATTCCTGCCGTTGTTTGGGGCCTCGTCTGACTTTTCCAAGAGTTACGACGGCAGCGAGGCAACGGCGCAAAAGGACCTGCTCACTGGCAAAATCACCGCCGTGGTCACGCAATTTACGCCAAGCGGGAATTTGGTTTTGCAGGGCAAGAGGCGTTTGGAAGTAAACGGGGAAACGCACATTTTAGAACTAAAAGGCATTGTCAGACCCAAGGACATCGACTCGAACAACATCGTTTTTTCCTATAATCTCGCCAATGTGGAAATCGCTTACAAGAAAGCGGGCCTGATGAACAGGCTTGGGAAGCCCGGTTGGGTCGCGCGCTGGAGCACCTGGCTGCTGGCCCTGGGTTTAGGTGGGGCGGCTTATTTAGGCGTTTCAGCAGCTAATTGAAGGACGTCGCTCAAAAATGAAACCTAAGCTCCTACAATTCTGGCTGTTGCTTGTTTGTTGTGCGTACCCACATCTGGCCACCAGTCAGGCACGCATCAAGGACATCGCCACCTTTCAGGGGATGCAGCCTTACCACCTTCTCGGTTACGGCCTGGTGATTGGTCTCGACGGCAGTGGGGACCGGAGCAGCGGCGCAAGCGGCGCAATTTTTACCGTCCAATCGGTGACCAACATGCTGGAAAAATTCGGGATTACCGTACCTGCGGAGAAATTGCGCGTTCGCAACGTGGCCGCTGTCATGGTTACGGCCAAAATGGAACCCTTTCTCAATGTGGGCACCAAGCTCGACGTCACCGTCTCTTCACTGGGCGATGCCAAAAGTTTGGAAGGTGGAATCCTCCTGGAGACGCCTCTGTTCGGAAGCAACGGTGAACTTTTTGCCCTGGCGCAAGGGCCTGTTTCAATCGGGGGATTCAATATTGAAACCAATGAAGGGGAGAAGGTACGTCAAAATTACGCGTTAGTCGGCAGAGTCCCCAATGGCGGGTTCATCCAAAAGGCTCTGCCGTTTGCATTTGACCGGGGGAGGCCTTTGGGAATCTTGCTGAGAAAGCCTGATTTCACCACGTCTGCGCGGGTTGCTGACCTCATCAACAGGGATTTCGGCGCGTCGCTGGCGTCCCCAATCAATGCAGCTACCATTTGGGTACAATGGCCCAAGGACCTTCACACGCAGGGCGACATGGTTCGCTTTATTGCCAAAGTTGAAACACTAAACGTGGTGCAAGACCGGACGGCCAAAGTGGTGATCAACGAACGAACCGGCACCATTGTGGCCGGCGGCGACGTGAGGATTTCTGAAATCATGGTTTCGCACGGCAACCTCATCATTCGAACGCGCAGGGTGCCGGTCATTTCACAGCCCGCACCATTTAGCCGTCGGGGCAGGACCGTGGTGGAAGGGGTGAGCGAAACCACAGTTCAGGCGGATGACGCCCACACGGTGGTCATTCGCAACACGGTGAACGTGAGCGACATTTCTTCAGCGCTGAACCAACTGGGGGTGAAACCCCGGGACATCATTGCCATCTTTCAGGCCATCAAAGAAGCCGGAGCGTTACAAGCAGAATTGATCATCATGTAAAAGGGTCACCGATGAACGTTGAATTCAACAGCCTGCAAAAGCAGGACCTGCACGATTTCCAAATAGAAAAAAACGATTTAGGTAAGACTGGCGTTCAGAAGCACAGCCACGGTTCGCTGCGAAAGGCGGCGCAAAACTTCGAGGCATTTTTTCTGACCCAGCTACTGCAAACCATGCGAAAAAGTATTCCGAACTCCAACCTTTTTGGCAAGGGTCAATCCGGGGACATTTACAAGAGTTTGTTTGATGAAAAGATTGCTGAGGCTGTCGCCAGCAAGGGGGGCATTGGATTGGCCGATATAATAATTGAAGATTTGCAAAGGAACGATGAGCGACAGACACCCGCTTCCGGACAATCCTTATTAGATTACAGACAACTTTCCCGATGGAACAGGCCTGCGCCGGGCGCACACGAAAATTGGGATCGCAGCGTGATTGCTGAGGCGGCCAACCGATTCGACGTGGCCCCTAAGCTCATCGAGGCGATCATTCGGGTGGAGTCGAACTACCGGGTCACGGCTGTCTCCCCAAAAGGCGCTGCCGGTTTAATGCAGCTCATGGAGTCAACAGCGCACGAAATGGGGGTCTCTGACAGAATGAATCCCACAGAAAACATTTACGGTGGGGTTAAATATTTCAAATCGCTGTTGGATCGATTTCATGGAAAGTTGGAGCTGGCCTTGAGCGCCTACAACGCAGGGCCTGCGGCGGTTGAAAAGTACAACGGCGTCCCGCCTTACCCTGAAACGCAACGCTACGTGAAGAAAGTTTTGGAAATCTATCAAGAGCTCTGATGATGGAAGAGATTATTGAAGAATTAGTCGTGGTCATTTCCAAAGAAGTCAAAGCGTTTAATCAGCTCCTAAAAACCTTGCGCGAAAAGCAGCGGGCGATCGTGGAGGGAGAAATCGAACGGCTAAAAAAGCAGGTGACTGCTGAAACCAGGATCGTCCACGAAACCAAAACCCTGGAAGCCCAAAGAATTGCGCAAACCCGGGTGTTGGCTGAGGTCCTGGCACTGGACAACATGAATCCTCGCTTGAGCGAAATCATAGAAAAAATCGAAGCAAAATACGCCCAGCGTTTGACAGAGCAGCGGAGCTTGCTGAAATCGTTGATGGAGAAGATTCGAAGCATCAATGAAAGCAACCAGTTCCTTCTGAATTATTCTTTGCAGTTCATCGAAAGCAGCCTGAGTTTGTTGCTCAGTGGAAATGACGACATGCCTGTTTACCAACAGGATGGTACCTGTCAAAGAGATTTGCGGCAAGCAAAGATTCTGGACCAAAGGATTTGAGTGAGTCATGTCGGATTTACTGAGAATTTTTAACATTGGCAGGAAGGCCCTGAGTGCGCACCAAAGCGCCATGAATACCGCCGGACACAACATTGCCAATGTTAATACCAAGGGCTATTCCAGGCAGCGCGTAAACTTGACGGCCAGCAGACCCCAATTCACGCCCCGGGGCATTTTCGGCAGTGGAGTTGATATCGAAAGTGTTGAGCGCGTGCGAAATAAATTCATCGACCAACAGTTGAGCCAGGAACGCCCGTCTGTCGGTCAATATGAGTTCCTAACCGACTCGCTGCAATCCGTTGAAGATGTGTTTAACGAACCATCCGAGTTTGGTTTGAATCGCGCGATGGAAGACTTCTTCAATGCTTTTCAGGATTTAGCCAACGACCCAGAGAGTGCTTCAGCGCGAGTGGTGCTCAAGAACAAAGCCTTGACTCTGGCCAGCGGTTTCAATCGCGTCCAGCGCCAGTTGTCGGACCTCAACAAGCAGTTGAACCAGGAATTGCAAGTGAAGGTGGATGAGATGAATCGACTCGGCAGCGAAATTGCCGAACTGAATAAAAAGATAGCCAGCTTTGAACTTGGCGGTTCCGAGGCCTCTGATTTTCGGGACCAGAGGGACCTGCTGATCGACCAACTGGCGAAGCTAATAAATATCAAAACCAACGAGAACGAAGCCGGCGTCCTCAGCGTGACTGCCGGAAGCCGCTTTCTGGTGGTTGACACGCGCGTTCAGAAATTCGCTTTGCAAACCAGTTCTGAAGATTCAACCGGTCCGCAAGTTGTGTCCGAGTCGGGTGGGCAGGTGGTGGATATTGCCAGTGGCAGCTTGAAAGGACTTTTGCAGGCCCGCGACGAATACATTCCTGATTATCTGAGCAGGTTAGACCTCTTAGCCCAAATCGTCGCTTCTGAGGTGAACACGCGCCACCGTTCGGGTTACAACCTCGCCGGGGAAACCAATGTCAACTTTTTCAATGACGGCATCACGGGTGCAGCAGATTTTGCTGTGACCGAAGAGATCAGCAATCGGCCGGAACTGATCGCCACGGCCTCTGAACCCAACAAACCTGGAGATAACAGCACGGCACTCGCCATCGCCGGGCTGCAAAACGATTCGCTGATGCAGGACGGCACGGCTTCGTTAAGCGATTTTTACAACGGGCTTCTTACCGACGTGGGTTCACAAAAGCAAGAAGCGAGCAAATTCAAGGAAAATTTTAGTCTTTTCGTTGAGAAATTGGAAGCGAACCGGGAGTCGATTTCCGGGGTTTCGCTGGACGAAGAGATGACAAACTTGATCACCTCCCAACATGCCTTCACGGCGGCAGCCAGGTTTATTGCGACCGTTGATGAGATGACCCAAACCATCTTGGATATGCTTTAGTAAGAGCAACGACTATGAGAATCACCGACAACTTGATCAACAAAAACTTCTATGAAAACATCAGCCGTACACGGAAAAAGATGGTGCAATTGCAGTCGGACATCGCCACTACCAAGAAGGTACGAACGCCTTCCGACGATCCCATCGGGTTTTCCAGGGCTACCCGGTTTAAGCTTTTGAAAAGTCGCAACGAGCAATACTCGAAGAACATTCAGCAAGTTTCCGACCATGTCTCCGGAGCGCTCGCCGCCATTGATTCGGCCGTGGACATCGTTTCCCATGCCAAAGAACTGGCCGTTCAAGCTGCCAATGGCACGCTGGAGGAGACGACCAGGGGGAGTATAGCCAAGGAAGTCGACCAAATGATTGAGTCGCTGGTGACCAAAGGGAACGCCAAACATGACAATCGGTTCATCTTTGCAGGAACGCAAACGCTGGGAGACCCGCCATTTGTCAGAAACGGGGACGTGATTCAGTACAACGGGGACGATGGCGTGATAAAAAATACCGTTGGCGACGGGGTGGAGGTGGCTACGAACAAGCCTGGAACCGAGGTTTTTAAGCCCGGCGGTGGTGTGGACATCTTTGACAGCATGATTGCCTTTAAGCAGGCGCTCGAGCAAAATGACGTCGCTGCCATCGAGAATTCTATCGATGATTTGGGCCAATCTCTGGACCATTTGCTCACGGTTTCCGCAGATTTTGCCGGGCTGCAAAACAGGTTGGACGCCACAGAAGAATTGATTCAATCGCATAACCTCAAACTCACAGATGCCGCCTCCAGGATCGAAGATACGGATGTAGTCAAAACCATCATTGACTTTCAGAATGCACAGAATGCCTACACCTTTGCTTTGCGTTCTTTCCAACAATTGATTGACACCAGCTTAATCAATTTCCTCAGTTAACAGCCGTTTAGAACCAACTCATGTTTAGGAGATTACAATGGATAAAAATAAGACACTGAATCATGGTCAGGAGAAGATGTTAGAAGGCACCGCTCTGTTGCACCAGGGTGAATTGGAGCGAGCCCGAGAAAGCTATGCGAAAACTCTGGGGGGTGAACCTGAGAATCTCGAGGCCCTGTACGGAATTGGGATGATTCACCAGCAGAGGAACGAATTTACGTCTGCCAGAGAATATTTTGAGAAGGCCTTGCAATGCGACGCAAACAATTCCCACCTGTTGAACAGCTTCGGGGTGGTGTCGGCCCATTTGGGCGACCGCGAGGCAGCCATTCATTCCTTTGAGAAAGCCATAGAATTGGACCCGGCTTTTGTCCAGGCAGAAAGAAACCTGGCCGAAATCTATATTGATTCAGGAGAATTTGAAAGGGGCGTAAAGCATTACATGGAAGCCTTGAAAAGGGATCCAGGAGATGTGGACACCTTGCTGGCCATCGCGGAGCTTTATTTTGAAATCGGTGACTTTGAGTCAACAGAATTCATTCTCAAGCGAGTCCTGGAAATAGACCCTGAGAACGAATTCGCCAGAGAAGCCATCAAAATAAATTCAGCTAAGCTCGCCGCGCTTAGCCAGGTTGGACCGGAATAAACACCGGGTCGAGTTGCAGGTTACGGCTAAAATGAGAGGCAGCAAAAAAGAGATCGTAAGGCTCTTCAGGACGAACCAGGTGGAGCAGGCTTACCTGAGAGCAAAAGCTCTTTTGACGGAATTCCCCGCTGACTATGAGCTGCATTACATCCTGGGCATGATCCATGGTTCGCAGTACCGCTATGTCGACGCCTTGCAATCCTTTAGTCGGGCCCTGACTTTCAACCCAGGGCACAGGCCGTCGCTGACCGAACGGGGCATTATTTTTATGACGCTCAGACGGGATCGCCAGGCCCTGGCCGAGTTTCGTGAAGCGCTCAGAGTCGATCCTCTTGCGCACGACGTCTGTCATTATGTCCGTGAAATCGAAAGACGAATGAAGCCAGTGGAGCCGACCCTTGCCGCCTGTCTCATCGTAAAAAATGAAGCAAAACACCTGCCTAACTGCTTGAAGAGTATTCAGGCTGTGGTGGACGAGATGGTGGTGGTAGACACCGGCTCTGAAGATGCCACTCCAGAAATCGCACGGCAATTCGGCGCCCGGGTCGTGCAGTTTGAGTGGCGGAAGGATTTCGCTGCTGCCAGAAATTTTGCCATAAGACAGGCTGAGAGCGATTGGATTTTGCAAATAGATGCGGACGAAGAGCTGTTTCCCGAAGACCAATACAAGATTCGTGAGATCATCCACCAGAGGGATTGTAACGGGGCCTTTGTAGCAATGAGAAATAGAAACTCGAGCCTGTTTGGCGAGAACCCGTGCACGGTTCACTACCTGGTGCGCCTCTACCGCAACCACAGATCGATCTATTATGTCAATCCCATTCATGAAACGTTGAAGATATCCGGTGAGGTTGTTGCCACCGACATCAATTTCCTGCATCACGGCTATAATTTGGACGCCGAGTACATGAAGCAGAAACGACGGCGAAACGCCGAGATCCTGTATCAAAGGTTGCAATCTGACCCGAGCAACATTACCACCCTGTTTTATCTTTCCATGATGCATTTGGGCAATGAAGAATATGACCAGGCTGGAATCTACGCAAAGCAGGTCCTGGAGAAGCTGAGTCCCCAGGACGCGAAGAAGCAGCATTTTTATTTGATGATGCTCAACAATCTGGCCTGGATTCATGTAGAAAAGCAAAACTATGCGTTGGTGCAGAAATACTGCGAGCAGGCCATTGCTATAAACAGCAATTACTTAGATCCCCAATTCTTTTTAGGCCTGAGCTATTTTAAGGAGGAACAGTATGAGAAAGCCAGGGAGACCTTTGAAAGATTCCTGAAGAAATATGGAGAGATCACACAAAACCCTGTGTTTAATTTGTTTGCCCATTCGTCTCATGCCTATTTGTACCAGGTTTATCACCTCCTGGGCAAGATATCTCGAAGAGAAAAGAACTATCCCGTGGCGCAAAGGATGATGTTGAAGGCGATCGAGAGCAACCCCAATTTCTGGATCGGGTATGCGGACCTGGGTTACCTAAGCATGGACCTGAGCGAGTGGCAAAAAGCTGCTCACTATTTGTCGACGGCCGTCAGCATTGCGAAAAAGAGCCCGCACGTCAACAGGAACAATAGAGTCGTTTGGTTTGATTTTTTTAACCTGTTGAAGAATTATGTTGCGGTGCTAAAAAAATGTGCCGGCGCGGCAAAAGCGGCTCCTGTTAGCGTATCTTCAACCGTGCGCCAAGAATCAAATGCTGAACAGAGTTAGAAAATTGGAGTGCCAATGGAATATGGCTTCAAGCATGGGAAGCCCACCCTTTCGCTTTGCATGATCGTCAAGAACGAGGCAAGGTACCTGGAGGCGTGTCTCAAAAGTGTGGCAGATTTGGTGGATGAAATCATCGTGGTCGACACCGGGTCCACCGACGCTACTTTGGACATTGCTCGAAGATTCAAGGCAAGAATCTACCATTACCCGTGGACCCAAGACTTCGCAGCCGCGCGCAATGAAAGCCTCAAACACGCCACAAGCGACTGGATCCTCTATTTGGATGCCGACGAGCGATTGGAAGCCAGGAGCAAGCGTGAGTTGCTTGGGCTTTTGAGAAACAAATCCATTCTGTGTGTCAATGTACTGATCGATAGCCCGCTTAGGGACTCCAGGAAAGGACACATCAGTCGGTCGCACCGCTTGTTCCGCAACTTACCCGGGATCAGATTCTCTGGCCGAGTCCATGAACAGATTTCGCCTTCGATCGCCGGGTTAAAAGGGAAAGAATGTTTTTCTACCATCAGGCTGAAGCATCTGGGCTACGCAAAGGACGCGCCTGAGATGTCGAAGAAAAGCCGCCGCAATTATGAGCTGCTGCAACTGCAAATCAGGGACGAGCCAGTCAATGCCTACTGGCATTTCAGTTTGGCACAGAATCAGATTCTGAGCCAAAAATACCGGGAGGCCAGGGAATCGCTCGGCATCGCCTTAAGAATTGGCGGCCTGCCGGAAGACATTTTATGCTCCATTTACAACAATCTGTCGGAAGTTCATCTCAAATTGGCAAAACTCGACGAGGCCATAAGCTACGCTGAAAGAGCTCTGTCGATAACGCCGAATCAATGTACAGCGCACCTGCTGCTATTTCAGATTTACCAAACTCAGGGCAACAAGAAAAAACAACTCGAGTCACTGGAGGCAGCCGTCGGAGTTGTAGAGGGGCAGAAGACCGGGCAGCAAAAAGTCTCGGTGGAAGCGTATGTGGATCGGGCGGCACTCTACGTCAGTTTGGCAGGGCTTTATTTGCAAGAGAACCGCGTTGCGGAGGCCCGCGGTTATTTCCAAAGAGCCTTGCGGATCGATCCGGACAATGTCAGCGCATTGAACGGCCTGGCGGATTGTTTATTAGAGGAAAGGAGATTCATTGAAGCCAGCAAAATCCTGGAGCATCTCGATTTGGTCAGTCCGGAAGATTTAGCAAGGAAGGAAAAGCTGGCCTGGCTTGCGATCAAGTTGGGCAATTACCCGAGAGCCATCGAGATTTACAAACATCTCCTTGAAATAGAACCGCACAATGTTGTCTTGAACAGACAGATGGCCGCCTTATGCCACAAGATTGGCTTGACCGCCCAGGCCAGGAGGTATCTTGCCAAAGCAAAACGTCATTCCCATAGCTCTGTTGCATCCGAGACGACTGCGCAGGTCCTGCCTTAAAATCGATTCCATGCTTCCTACCCTTTCGTCTTCCCAATTGTGAGGCATCCTTGCCCCACCGCGGGAAAATGTGCCACACTTCTTGCTTTCTCTTTTAAAATCATATTGTTACACGCCCGGAATTCCTGGGGAGTGAGACATGAATGTCCCAAAGCAAAAATTGGCAGGTAATTGACTAAAAAGCCAGGTCAGGTTTAATTAATGTAAAAACAAGGTATTACATCAACAGATATTTTACCCTGAAACTACCGTTTTTTGGTACGATGCTTGTAAGAAGCGGGTTACTTTGTTGACAAGGTCGTTAAAGGAGGTTTTCTACTAAAAATCTGCAGGAGGATACTATGGCTAAAACACGCTACTTTTTAATTGCGGTGATTGTTGCGTTTTCGCTGTTTTTCTTGCACCAGGAAACACGTGCGCAGTCCACTTATGTTGGCACGGAGACGTGCAACAATTGCCACGGCAAAGAAGCCAATTTTGCGGGCAATCAATGGGCTACCTGGGTCAAGACCCGGCATAACATGAAATGGCGGGATCCTGACGAAGGGTTAGGCGTGGTTGCCCATGATTACTTCGTCAACAACCTGGATCTGTCTACGGATCCGGACTTCGCTGCTTTCGGGGCGAACGCGCCCAAGCTCAGCTTCGACCCCTCTGATCCGGCGGATTCCACCGACGGTAAGAGCGGCTACCGCGTCACGGTTGGTGCCACAACCTACGAGGTGAACTGGACGCTGGGTGGTACCGGTGTCTGGAAACAGCGTTACATGACGGAGATTGGCAACAGCATCTACATTCTGCCCATTCAGTACAATGAAACAACCGACGACTGGGTGCCTTATCATCCCCCCACCTGGTATGACAGCAACAACCAGCCGTTGGCAGAGGTTCCCAAGGCGGACTCTTACCAACGCCGCTGTATCGGCTGCCACTCGGTCAATCCTGTGGTGAGCTTCAACGATAGCACTGGAGAGTGGACCGCCACGGTGACCGAGCGCAATATTGGCTGCGAAGACTGCCACGGTCCCGGAAGTGAACACGCTCAAACCACGGACAAGACCAAGATCATAAATCCCGAAACCGATCTCACCAACAAAGACAGACGCCTGGAAGTCTGCGGCGCCTGCCACGGCCGCGGTTCCAGCACCGCCACTCTGGGCGGCAAAAACTTTGGCTTCCCTTACAACGATGCCAATGGCCACTATCGACCTGGCGAGGTATTGGCCGATTATTACAACCAAACGACGTCGTCTTCTAACTTTTGGCCCAATGAACAGCCTTACGGCCGGAATTCCAAATCGCACCACCAACAATATCTCGACTTCTTGACCAGCGCCCATTACAGCAATCCGTTCGAGGAGATCAACTGCTGGACCTGTCACGATCCACATGGGGGCACGGGCCAGGAGTTTCTAATCCGGGACAAGCTGGTGGAAGACGGCGTGGAGATCGCTACGACCAACGATGACAACACCCTTTGCCTGGCTTGTCACGCGGAATTCGAGCCCTTCGATCTGATTAGCAAAGAAATGGTAGCAGACCCCACGGGAGCCAATTTGGAAACCATCAAAGCCGTGGTAGAAACTCACACGAAGCATCCTTATGATCCTACGGGCACTGGGGCCAGTAGGTGCACCAAGTGCCACGATCCAAAGGTCGCCAAGTCGGCGATCGAATACGACATCCATTCCCACTCCTTTTGGGTGATGTCCCCGGAACAAACGCTTACCTATCAGCCTGAAGGCGGGGTGCCAAATTCCTGTGCGGTGAGCTGCCACAGAAAGGCCGAGTTCCCGAATTTTGGCATGGACCTGTCTGGCGACGTTCTCAAGACCTGGACAGAATCTACCGATATCGCCCTGGCCGATACTCTGCAACGCTTTTTGGGTGCTGGAGGCTATTGGTGGGATACGGATCCGTCTGGCAACATGGGTGATCCCCTGTTGGTCAAGCGGGTCGATACCATGCCAACCATCGATGGTGACGATTCCGATGCGGCCTGGGCCGGCGCACAAGAAACGACCCTGGCCAACGGTGCTACCATCAAGGCTGTGAACAATTCGGACATGGTGGCCTTTTTGGTCAAGTGGAGCGATCCTACCATGAGCATGACGCGCGGCGGCTCCTGGCAGTGGGTGAGCGGCGCCTGGGTTAAAACCAATGCCACGGAAGAAGGCGGTGCTAATGAAGATCGCTTCAACATCTTGTGGAACATCAACATAAGTGAATTTGGCCAGAGAGGCTGTGCCACCAAATGTCATGGTCAGGAAGGCAATGCCACAGGGGCTTACCTGGATAAAGTGGGCGAATATGCCGACATGTGGCACATGAAGGCCTCACGGGCTCTGCCCGCGATCAGCTCTTCACAATCCGACAATTTGACTTTCAGCACTTCTGACGCGACCGACCAGCATCAGGTGACCAGCGGAACCATCATTCTCAACGGTTACGCCGACGACAAACTCACGGCAGCCCGACTGGATCCGGCTTACCCATTCGATCCGGAGGACGGCGGACGTCATGGTGACAGCGGCACGGCCATGTTTCGCCACAACCGCAACTCCGACAAAACCGCTCCCATGTACATTGAAACCGCACCAACCAACTACATCGACGGCATGGTGCTCTACCAGTCGGAAATTGACAACGGTGAAGCGGTGGAAGTTGCCAGTTTATCTACCCAGCAGATCGACCAGGCCTGGGCGGCGTACGCTGCGGTCAACGCAGTGGTGCCTGAGCGGATCATGCAACAGCCGGCTGGCAGCCGCGGCGATGTGCGGGAAGCGGCAAAATGGGAAAACGGCCAGTGGACCGCAGAATATGAACGCGCCCTGGTGACTAACAACGTCGACGACGTCCAATTCGACGACTTGACCAAGGGCTACCTCTTTGGAACGTCTATCATGGACAACTCGGGTGGCGATAAGCACAACATCTCTGCGCGCTTAAATGAATTGCGCTTCGACGAGTTTGTTGGCATCGAAACGCCCGGCGCCGACAATCTGCCATCCCAGTATGCGTTGTTGCAAAACTATCCCAATCCATTCAATCCCACGACCAAAATACGCTTTACCCTCAGGAAAAGTGGATTGGTGAAGCTTAGAGTTTTCAACATGTTAGGTCAGCAGGTCAAAACGCTGGTCTATCAGCAACTTCCGGCCGGTCAGTATGAGGTTCCATTTGATGCGTCGCAATTCTCTTCCGGTTTGTATTTGTACAGACTTGAAGTGAACGGTTTCACGCAGGTGAAAAAAATGGTGTTGGCCAAGTAAATTCATGCTCTCTCTCCTATAATCACAATCATTCTCTGTTTGGAGACAAGGGTCGGCCGCTCAGGTCGACCCTTATTTTAATTCCTTAAACCGAAATAAAGACCATGGCGGCGGAACTGCGGGAGAAGCATGAAAAAGGAAGCCAATGAACCCGGAAGTAGCTCTTTGAAAACGCAGGGATTTCTCACGCAATCAGGGGCAAGGAGGCCCCAAAAATCTACTAATGTGAAGTTAAAAACGAAACAGATTCTCTGGAGTAGCATCTGTGGAAGCAAGGGTCTTACTCGTTTGTAATGATGAAAATTGCCGAAAAGGGTTGATGCATTTGTTCAAGGGGAGCGGGTTGTCCATTCACGGTGTCTTAGGGGATGCCGATCTGCTTCTCGAAATCTTGGACCGCGAATATGATTTGGTGATCTACGACTTGGAATCATCCAACAAGGATGGGCTCAAATTAATCAAAATAATGCGAAGAATTAGGCCCAAGGTTCCGCTGCTGGTCATTTCCAGCGATCCTTCAAAGAAGCTGGGCGGTAAGGTTTTGCAAGAGGGTGTGACTTATTATTCCGTAAAGCCGATTGAACCTGCTGGTTTTAAGGAGGCCGTGTTGACTATCCTCAAGTGACCAACCTGACAAGGACTCGTTGCCTGTGGATTACAATTTGGACTAAAATGAACAATTCAATTTCGAATATTCTTTGTTCCCTAATTGCAGTATTAATCGCAGGCTTGCTAAGCAGTTCTGAGAAGGAGCCGGTGCAGCCGATCGCCTACAACCACAACAAGCACGTCGAGGAGGCTGGTATGGAGTGCCTGGACTGCCACAAATATGCTGAAGAGAACGCGCGTGCGTCGATTCCAAACATCGAAGTGTGCCAGGATTGTCACGATGAGGCGTTATCTGACAGCGAAGCGGAAAAAACTTTAGTCGCCTACATCAAGAATAAGAAAAGGATACCCTGGCAACAAAACTACTTCGTCCCCGATTATGCTTACTTTTCTCACCGACGACATGTGAAGCTGGGGAAACTGGATTGCGCCGTTTGCCATGGCGATGTTGCAAAACTTACCAGGCCGATAAGCCAACCATTTGTCAAAATGAAAATGGACTGGTGCAGGGACTGTCACGAACAAAGAAAGGTATCCAATGATTGTTACGCTTGCCACAGATAGGACTTACTAAAGATTGGTTATGCTGATTTCTCGCAGAGCGTTTTTGAAGTATTTGGGCATTGCGTCTGCCGGAATCCCGCTCAGCGGTTTGGGGTGTGATTCAAGGTGGTCTGTGCCTGACGAACTTCTCGGAAAAGTGGCTGGAGCTCCTCGTCTTGAAAGCTGGAAAACGAGCGTTTGCAGCCTGTGTCCCGCAGGCTGTGGCATCAAAGTGCGGTTAATCGACAGCATTCCCGTGCGGATTCATGGCAATCCTATTCATCCGGTTAATCGAGGTGGCATCTGTCCCGTCGCTGAAGCAGGAGTCGAGGCCTTGTTTAATCCGGATAGAATCAAACAACCTTTAAAGCGAGTTGGCGAGCGTGGAGAAGATAAATGGCAAAGCATCTCCTGGAAAGAGGCGATACAAACAGTCGTCTCCCGTCTGCAAGCCTTAAGAGAGAAGAAAGAAGCGCAGAAATTGACTTTTTGGTCCGGGCATGAAAACAATCTGCTCGCTGGCTTGATCGAAAGATTTGTGCAAAACTTTGGTTCGCCCAATCTGTTTGTTTTTGGAGAAACCAATCTCTCATCTTGGGCGACTTACTTAACCCAGGGGCATAGGAATCCATTGGGATACGATTTTGAGAATATTAAGCTCCTGATCAACTTTGGGGCGGATTTGTTGGACGTTGGCCCAACTCCTGTTCGGTTTAATCAACTTTACTCAGAATTAAGAAATCGCGGCAATGGATCCAGAGCGAAGATCATTCATATCGACTCTCGTCTTTCCCGTACCGCCGGCAATTCTGACGAATGGATACCGATTCAACCGGGGACAATGGCAGGTTTGGCGCTGGGAATGGCCAACGTCTTGATTAAAGATGGCCAGTACGACAAGGATTTTGTGAAAGCATACAGTTTTGGGTTTGAGGACTGGAAGGATAGCGAGGGTGCTTCCCATCAGGGGTTCAAATCTTTGGTTGAACAGGAATACTATCCAGAAAAAGTGGCCGATATCACCGGCGTTTCGGCCTCAAAAATAGTCACGTTAGCACGAGAGTTCGGTGCTGAGGAGTCGGCTTTAGTTGTGGCGGGCGGACAGGCCGCAAATAGCACCAATGCTCTTTACACGCTTTGGGCGATTGAATGTTTGAATGCCCTGAAGGGCAATTTCAAGGAAGAGGGGCCGGTATCCTTTGTAAAGTTACCTCCCTTTGCTGCACTTCCGGACGAGGAAAAAGATGAAATCGCTTCAAAAGGGTTGAGCCATCCAAAGCTGACCCAATCGATTGAAGATTTCTGTTTTCCGGAAGATGCCGTTTCCCGTCTGCCCAGTATGATCCTGGCTAAGCAGCCAATTCCTATCGAGGTGCTCTTTCTCGCAAATGTGAATCCAGTGTTTGATTCGATCAATCAGGACGATTTCATTGCCGTTCTAAAAGAAATTCCTTTCATTGTGAGTTTTTCTCCATTTGTCGATGAAACGACCGCCTATGCTGATCTGATTTTGCCCGACCATAGCTTCTTAGAAAAGTATGAAGTTTATTACAACACTCCAACAGTGGAATTTTCACATTTTGGCATGCAGCAGCCCATCATTGAGCCGCTGTTCAACACCCACAACGTCGGAGATGTGATTTTGGAAATTGCTCACAATCTTGGCGGCGTGCAGGCTTCTTCCTTTCCCTGGGCGAATTATCACGAATATATCCAATCTCGGTTAGAAGGTATTTACAAGACTGGGGCTGGAACCATATTTACGGAGCGCATGGATGAAGCCTGGTTGAAATTCTTGAAAGAGCGGGGCTGGCAGATATTCGAATACACGAGTTTCAGTGAGTTCTGGGACGTTCTGTTAGATAAAGGGGGGTGGTTGGATCCATTTCCAACGAACACCCACTTTAGTAGAAGTTTCAAAACCCCATCCGGAAAATATGAATTTTATTCACAAGTATTGGAACATGAAATCAAGGCACAAATACAGGCTAATAAGGCACAGAATGACGCCTTGAATCACAGGTTGGAAAACTGGGGAGTAGATGCCCGGGGCGATGTCGTGTTTCTTCCGCATTTTGAAACGCCAAAGTTGGAGGATGGCGGTGATAAATTCTCCTTGCATCTGCTTACCTACAATTTGATTACGAACTCAAATGGCATGGCAAGCAATCTGCCACTAATGCAGGAGTTGTTTGGGCTGCTCACTCGAGAATACTGGCAGTCGTGGCTGGAGGTCAATCCCGAAACCGCCCATAAGTATGGCATAAGCGATGGGGATACGGTTAAGGTGACGTCCTCCCGAGGGAGTTTACACGTCAAGGTAAAGATACTGCCGGGGATCATGCCCGACGTTGTGCACCTTCCTTTTGGACTTGGACATAAAGCCTATGGGCGATATGCCAGGGGAATTGGCGTCAATCCGTTTGAGATTCTCGTGGAGGAATATGATGGCTTGAGCGGCAGCCCTTCTTTGATTTCGACCAAGGTCACGATAGCTAAAGTGAAGGGAAAGGGGAGAGCGTAATATGCCGAGATGGGGCATGGTCATCGATTTGAATAAGTGCACAGGTTGTGGTGAATGTGTTGCTGCATGCAAAGTAGAAAACAATGTGGCCATCGTAGGACCAGGGGAGTCCGCAAAAGAGCGAACCATGCTCTGGATGGACATCCTTACCCTGTATGAAGGGGAATTTCCACACGTAAAAGTGCGTCATATCCCGCGACCCTGTTTTCATTGCGATAATCCGCCTTGCACCAAAGTGTGCCCTGTGCGAGCAACTTATCTCAACGAAGAGGGCATTGTGACTCAGATATTTCCCCAGTGTATTGGATGTCGATATTGTATGGCAGCCTGTCCTTATACTGTCAAGTCATTTAACTGGTACAAACCGGAATGGCCCGCAGAAATGGCTGCGGCCTGTAATCCTGATGTTTCTGTTCGCCCTGTGGGAGTCGTGGAAAAGTGTACCTTTTGCATCCATCGGCTCCAGAAGGCCAAAGAACAGGCGGCGGCTGAGGAGCGAGAACTGGAGGAGAGAGATTACGTTCCGGCTTGCGTCGAAAGCTGCCCAACTAAAGCCATGTACTTTGGGGATTTAGATAGTCATAAAAGTGAGGTAACCAGGTTGATAAGAAGCCCTCGCGCTTTTCGGATGTTGGAAGATTTGGGCACAGAGCCTAAGGTCTATTATTTGTCTGAGGTGGAATAAATGGCCGAACATCAACAAAGCACATTCGAAGATGAAGACCTGGTGCGTCCCATCGCACAGACTGGGGCGGGTTTTTATGCCATGGTTGTCATATTAGTAGGAGTGATTGCTTTTGCTGGCTATGCTTACATCAGGCAAGTGTTTTTTGGCTTGGGTGTCACAGGTTTGGCGCAACCGGTATCGTGGGGATTCTATATCATCAACTTCGTTTTTTTTATTGGCATAAGTCATGCGGGGACCCTTATCTCGGCAATTCTCAGACTCTCGAAGGCAGAGTGGCGGCGTCCTATCACCCGCATGGCGGAAGTGATCACTGCGATTGTGTTGGCCATCGGTGGACTTCATCCAATTCTTGATTTAGGCCGCCCGGATCGTATGTTGCATCTTGTCAGCAGCGGACGTTTGCAGTCTCCATTACTTTGGGATGTTACCAGTATTACCGCCTATTTTGCTGCCAGTACCGTGTATCTGTACATTCCCATGATTCCGGATATCGCAATTTTGCGTGACCGTGGCATGAAACCACGCTGGCTTTACGAGTTCTTGGCCTGGGGCTGGCAGGGCACCGAACATCAGAAGAGGGTACTCGAAAGGGCAATCAACATCCTCATGATCATGGTCATTCCAATTGCTGTTTCTGTTCACACCGTCATTTCGTTCATATTTTCCATGACCCTTCAGCCCGGATGGCATAGCACGATTTTTGGCCCTTATTTTGTGGTAGGCGCTATTTTTTCTGGCATTGCCGCGCTGCTGATTGTCATGATTGTTTTTCGAAAAGCATTTCATCTGGAAAAATATCTCAAAGAAATCCACTTTAATTATCTATCTATATTACTTCTAATCATGTCGGTGTTGTGGTTCTATTTCACCTTTTCTGAATATCTCACCGGGTATTATGGACACGAACCGAATGAAATGAGAGTTTTCTTTTACAAATTCATTGGCGACTTCTCCCCATTCTTTTGGTTAATGATTATGTGTAATTTTATCATTCCGATGGCCATACTGGTAAACCCAAAAACCAGAAAGGTTTCGGGCATCCTTATCGCTTCCATTTCTGTGGTTATCGGAATGTGGTTGGAAAGACTCATAATTGTCGTCCCATCTTTGGCGAATCCAAGGTTGCCTTACCCCACGGGTATTTATGTTCCGACGTTGACGGAGTGGAGTCTTTTTGCCGGTGGTGTGGCTGCATTTATCTTAGGATATTTGATTTTTGCAAAATTATTTCCTTTGATTTCAATCTGGGAAATTCAAGAAGGGAGACGACACAGTGTTGAGGAGGTAGCCAGGCGGCTGAAATCCTATCTGCCTGAGCAGTCCCATGGCGAAATACTAAGTCCAGGCGCCGGAGCATAAGAATGAAAAACAAAAAGCGAATTTTTTGGTTGCAGATTGCCTCAGTTTCCTTGATCTGGATTTTTGTCCTGAGCGTGGCAATTTGGATTTTGAAGTTGATTAAAGTTTCCCATGAACTAAACGATGCACTTAACGCGTCGGTTGCGATCAGCATCGTGGCGATTCCAGTGTTTTTCACTTTGGCTTCGGTGCTAACCTATGTTTTTGTCGGTCTGCAAAAAGGCCGGGGTGGTGAAAGCAATTGAGCCTGGGAAAGGGCGTCAGGTCATCTTCTTACTTAGGAGTCGACAAAATGGCGGATTCTTTAAAGAATATTCTTAAAATAAATTTGTTCTCAAAAATTCCTCGGTTCGGTCTAGTAATCCTTTTTTTGATGTCTCATGGTTTAGCGCAGCACGGCTTTGGTCAGGAATTGACCTTGCCGAAAAATCCACTAAGAGGACGTTTTGTTTTTGAGCAAAAGGGGTGCATTAGCTGTCATGCCATTAAAGGCGAGGGTGGTGACATAGGTCCCGATTTAGGACAAAAAAAATACTACGGCAGTTTTCTTCAGCTTGCCGGCATCATGTGGAATCACGCTCCAGAAATGCTCAGGCGCATGCGTGAATTGGAGCTGCCGTATCCGGAGTTTTCGCGCACGGAAATGGTGGAGCTCATTGCTTATTTGTACTACTTGAGATATTTGGGCGAACCGGGGGATTTGTATCGTGGAAAATTCCTGGTTGAGGAAAAGGGCTGTTTGGCGTGTCATTCAATCGGTGGAAAAGGGGGAAAAGAGGCACCGGCATTCGATCGACTGGCGAAATACATCTCACCTTTATATATGGCCCAGGCCTTGTGGAATCACGGGCCTGAAATGGAAAAGAAGATTCATAAATTAGGCTTGAAACGTCCCAAATTCGAAAAGGGTGAGATCGTGGACCTGAGTGCGTATATCCGTGAAGCCAGCAAAGGCAGTGAGATGGAACAGGTGTATATGTCTCCCGGCAACCCGCAGCACGGTAAAGTGGTTTTTAAGGAAAAAGGATGTCTAAATTGTCACGCCATGAATGGCGTAGGGCAGGAGGTCGGTCCAAATTTAGGCGATTTGGAATTGAACTACAGTGTAACTGAGATTGCTGGCTTGATGTGGAATCACGGTTCGGAAATGGCGGAATTTATGCAAGAGCAAAAGATGCGTTGGCCAAAATTTACCGGCAAAGAGATGGCTGATTTGATCGCTTACCTCTATTTTCAAAAGTTCACCGACAAACCGGGCGACCCCCGCGCAGGTCTGAATGTTTTTGCCAACAAAGGCTGCATTAATTGCCATGGTGCCGGTGCAAAAGGCGGGAAGTATGCGCCAGCCTTGACGAAGTCCAAAGCACCCTTTTCGACTATCGATATGGCACAGATTATATGGAATCACGCACCCGTGATGGAAGAACGAATTACAGAAAAAGTTATGAGTTGGCCTCAATTTACTGGAAAAGAAATGCGGGATTTATACGCATATCTATCCACTCTCTTTAAAAAAAACAATATTAAGGTTAAGGATTAACTCCGGAGGTTAAAATGCGAAAATTGCTGTGGATTGCCGTAGTCATATTTTGTTCAGTTGCTTCAGCCGTCCTGTCGCAGGAGAAACAGGAAGCTCCCGGTTTTAGTTTTATTGGAACAAAGGGCTGTAAGAAATGCCACCTTAAGCAGTACAAGTCCTGGAAAGATACTAAGATGGCGCAAGCTTACGAGATTCTAAAGCCGGGCGAAAGAGCTGAAGCCAAGAAAAAGGCAGGTCTTGATCCGGCAAAAGATTATACAACAGATGCCAAATGTCTTGCCTGCCATACTACCGGTTTTGGAAAACCTGGCGGTTTCGTCAGCTTTGAAAAAACTCCGCAACTGGTCGGCGTGAGCTGTGAAATGTGTCATGGAGCTGGCAGTGAGTATACCAAAAAGGAACACATGTCCTTGAAAAACAAGAATTATAAATTGGCAGAGGTAGTCAAGGTTGGCCTGGTCAGTCCGGTGACAGGGGAGACCTGTACCACTCTCTGCCATAACGAAAAAAGTCCATTCTACAAAAAGGACGAGCCGTTTGATTTCAAAAAACGAAAGGAACAAGGTACCCACAAGCATTTCCCGTTGAAATACAAACATGAATAATGGCAGCCCAATCTGAGCCACAGAGGACACTTTTTCAGGGAGCTTTTTCTGAACCAGAGTTACTTGAAGAACAATTGCTATGCAACCTTTGAGGAGAGAGACGCTATGATTGAATTGTTACGACATGTGAAGCTTTTCGATCAACTGAAACCAGACGAACTGCAAGATGTTGCCAAGATATGCGAAAGAATTTCTTGCAAAAGTGGTGACCGTATTTTTGAAGCTGAAAGCCCTGCAGAATATTTGTACGTCGTGGGCAATGGGTCGGTGGAATTGCGCTTTAATGTGACCCACTACCACGCTTCAAAGGAGATTACCCTGGATCGCAAATTCAATGGTGACACTTTTGGCTGGTCTGCTCTGACTGAGCACAAAATCTATACGCTTTCTGCTTTAGCAATGCAAGACTCGGAACTATTGAGGTTAAGGGCCGAGGACATGACAAGTTTGAGTAATGACAACAATTCTCTGGGCTATATTCTGATGAAAAACTTAACCGAAGTGATCAGCAGCCGCTTCGTTTCTCTTCAGAGAGTCTTAATCGATGTCATTAGACAAAATCTTCAAGAAAAAGAGCTTTAAGCAGATGCAGAAAAGTTTGGCTTTCCGAAAAGCTTGCTTGTTTAACCTTTTGCTACTTGGCGAAGGGAGAACCAAATCATGAATATCGCAAAGATGTTGCAACAAAAGCGAGAATCGGCCTGCCTGCGCCTTAGCGTCTTGGTAATGACGGTTTTTTTAATTGGGGCAATCACCCATGCTTTGGCGCAGGAGAGTTTTGTGCGCCGGGAGCCGTTTCAGGGCCAAAAAATTTTCAAGGCAAAAAGATGCCAACGTTGTCACGCGATTCGCGGCAAGGGTGGCAATGTTGCCAGGGATTTAGGGTGGCACGAATATTATGGCACCGCATTCGATTTAGCCGCAGATCTCTGGAATCATTCTCCAATAATGGGAGAAGTCATGGAGGAATTGAGCATCGATCGTCCTCTGTTCTCGGAAAAGGAAATGTTGGAATTGATGTCATTTCTATATTACCAAAGATATTTGGACAAGACCGGGAATGTCCTGAAGGGCAAGATGCTGCTTTCTGAAAAGGGTTGTCTCAAATGCCATAGCGTGCGAGGGCAGGGCGGAAAGATCGCGCCCAGATTGGACAAACTGTCCGTTTTTGTGTCGCCTCTGTTTATGGTGCAAGCTATGTGGAACCACGGGCCTGAGATGCAAAAGAACATGAAGAGATTGAACATACGCTGGCCCAAATTTAAGGGTGAAGAAATTGTGGATCTAACAAATTACCTTAGAATCTTGAGAATGGAGTCATCGAAGGACACAGTTTACTTGGGGCCTGGTAATTGGGCTTCTGGAAAAGAGCTCTTTAAAACTAAGGGATGTTTGCATTGTCATGCCGTTGGTGGAGAAGGTGGGGATATTGGAACAGATGTAACCCAGATGGATTTGGACAAGAGTGTTACGGAAATTGCCGGCCTCATGTGGAATCATAGTTCGTCGATGATGTCGATTATGGAGCGGGAGAATATTGGCTGGCCAAAGTTCCAGGGCAATGAGATGCGCGACTTGATTTCCTATTTATATTTTGTAAAGTTTACGGCCGGCTCCGGGGATGTTAACGAAGGCGTGAAAATATTTAAAAGCAAAGGATGTATTCATTGCCACGCCAGAAGCCAAGGCAGGGAACCAGTTGGTCCCGAGTTGTCTGAGTTGGAACCACTCCATTCACCCATTCAAATGGCTCAAATCATGTGGAACCACGCACCGGGAATGGAAAGGAAAATGCAGGAATTGGATATTGCGTGGCCACAGGTTAAAAAAGGCGAGATGCAAGATCTGTATGAGGTTCTCAAACACCCAACGAAACTCGTGGAGAGGCGCGATTGAGGAGGTCATTTGAGTGAAACTCCAGAGGAACGCCCTTGTCAAAACGACTAAGTCTCTGACACACTCAGGAAAAGAAATCAATGGAATCTGAACCGGACGCTCTGAAGCGGAGAATTGAGAGCAAGCAACTCCCCGGCCAACCCGAGCAAATGCCGCGCCGCAAGTTTGTGAACGTCTTGTTGGGTGGTGGACTGGTGACGACGGTTGGTGCCATTCTAACCCCGATCATTAATTTCATCATTCCTCCGAAAACCCACGAGGCAGTGCAAAGCAGCGTGGTGGCCGCTAAAGTAGGGGAGCTGCCTCTCAACTCCGGCAAAGTTTTCCGGTTCGGCAGCAAACCCGCGATTCTGATTCGGACGCAGAGCGATGAATTCGTTGCCTTCACGGCTATTTGCACCCACCTCCAGTGCACGGTGCAATATCGCGCCGACTTTAAGCACATTTGGTGTGCGTGTCACAACGGCCATTTCGATTTGACGGGCAAGAACATCGCCGGGCCACCACCGCGGCCCCTGGAAGCCTTTAAGGTCGACATCCGGGGAGAGGACATCGTGGTCTCCCGCAAAGCTTAATCTGGGTGAAGTTCAAAGGATATTCACTGTGAAGAGCATGACTCAAATAGACGAGGTAAAGGAAGCCGGTAAAGCGACGCGCGGCAACGGGACACTAAGTCGCCGCGTGCGAAGCTGGCTGAAAGAGCGCTACGACCTGAGCGCTTTGGAGCATTTTTTCAAGAAGAAGGAAGTGCCCATCCACAAGCACAGCCTGTGGTACTATTTCGGGGGAATCACCCTGTTCTTTTTCATGATTCAAGTAGCCACTGGAATCCTGCTCCTGTTGTATTATCGCCCGACCGCGGAAGCTGCTTTTGAGAGCGTGCAATTCATCATGACCGAAGTGCGGTTTGGCTGGCTCATTCGTTCCATTCACAGTTGGTCGGCGAATCTGATGATTGCTGCTGCTTTCGTTCACCTGTTTAGCGTGTTTTTTCTGAAGGCCTATCGCAAGCCGAGGGAGCTCACCTGGGTCAGCGGGACGCTGCTGTTGTTTCTGGCCCTGGGTTTTGGTTTCTCAGGCTATTTGCTGCCCTGGAACGAGCTGGCGTTTTTTGCGACCAAAGTCGGTACCGAAATCGTAGCCGTGGTGCCGCTCATCGGACACTTCCTGTTGAAATTCCTGCGCGGTGGGGACGACGTCACCGGAGCGACGCTGACGCGATTTTTTGGCTTTCACGTAGCTGTCCTGCCCATGATTACGACTTTAATCCTTGCTTTTCATCTCTGGGGGGTGCAGAAACAGGGCATGAGCACACCTTTGCAATTCGAAAGGAAAAGAGGCCTGAAGGCCATGCCTTTCTTCCCCAACTTCTTGCTGCGTGACCTGCTGGGTTGGGTGTTGGCCCTGGGCGCTCTGGCGGCCATCGCAGCCGTCTTCCCCTGGGAGCTTGGCACCAAAGCAGACCCTTTTGCTTCGGCACCGATTGGCATCAAACCGGAGTGGTATTTCGTTTTCATGTTTCAGACCCTGAAATTTATCCCGGCAAAAATCCTGATTTTTGACGGCGAGGTGTTGGGCGTTTTAGTTTTTGCCGTGATCGGGGCTCTTTTGGTTTTGGTGCCGTTCCTGGATCGCAAATCCAGGTTGGGTCAGGCCAGTAAGGCTTTTACCATCATTGGGTTGGCTGCCCTGGCTTACATGCTGATACTGACCATCATATCTTACACGATTCCTCAAACCTTTTAACCGTTTGCAAAGGAAGCTTTATGCGTTTCGCAAAAATAGCAATCTCCTTGTTTGCATTCTGCTTAAATTATCCGACTGTTGCTCAGGCCCAAGAGCAGTCGCAGAAGTCGGAGGAAAACAGTTGCATCTCCTGTCATTTGGAAGTAGGCGAGGAGCTTGCCGTGCCCGTGGAGGGGATGAAATCGGACATTCATGCGGAAAAGGGGCTCTCGTGTGCCGATTGCCACGGCGGAGATCCTAAAGCGGGATTGGACGGTGACATGGACGCGGCCATGGATCCTGCCAAGGGTTATATCGGGGCCCCTAAGCGTGCGGAAATCCCGCAATTCTGTGCCAGGTGTCATAGCAATCCCAGCTATATGCGCCGTTTCAATCCCCGCGTTGCGACCGACCAATTTGACCGTTACCAGACCAGCGTGCACGGCAAGCGATTAAAGCGCGGGGACACCAAAGTAGCTACTTGTGTGGACTGCCACGGCGTGCATGGCATCCGCAATGCTAAAGACGCGCGGTCTTCGGTCTATCCGCTCAATATTCCAGCCACCTGTGCACGTTGTCACGCAGATGCGGAATATATGAAGGCTTACGACATCCCCACCGACCAGATCGAGGCGTACAAGACCAGCGTGCACGGCATCGCCCTGTTGCAAAAGGGGGATCTAGCCGCGCCTGCTTGCAACGACTGTCACGGCAATCACGGCGCCTCGCCGCCTGGAGCGCCTTCAGTCGCCTATATTTGCGGTCAATGTCATTTGAACAACAGCGAACTGTTTTTGAAAAGCCCGCATCGCGCTGCCTTTGACGATTTAGGGTTGCCTGAGTGTGAAACCTGTCACGGCAACCACGGCATTCAACTGCCCTCCGATGAAATGCTTGGCGTCGGTGAGAAGAGTATCTGCACGGATTGCCATGAAGAGGACTCAAAGGGCTATGTCACATCGGTTGCCATGCGCGAACAAATTGAGCGCCTGAAAGGTCAGATTTTTTTGGCGGACAGCCTGGTGTCAAAAGCGGAGCGGGCTGGCATGCAGGTCAGCGAAGCCAAATTTCAGTTGAAAGATGCCCACGATGCCCTCATCAAAGCGCGTACCCAGATCCATAGTCTTTCCGTAAGCAGCATTACCGAGGTAACCAAGGGCGGTTTGGGCTTGACCAGCAAGGCCGTGACTGCTGGACGCAAGGCGCTTTCTGAATTGCAATTCCGACGAAAGGGCCTGGCCATTTCGATCATCTTCATTCTGATTCTGGCAGCAGGCCTTTTTCTCAAGATCAAGGAAGTCGACCGGAAACATCCGGTGCGGGAGACCTCTTGAACTGGCAACGCACCGTGGCTGCAGAAGCTCGAAAGGAACCCTGATTAGCTCTGCCTATGACACCACGAAATGACACGGTACAAGAACAAATCGACAGAATCGTGGACATCCTGGATCGCTTCGAGCGCCGGCTGGCCCGCATCGAGGCCCGCTTAGACATTCGTTCCGCAACGTCGCCCGAGCCGGGAGCCGGGAATAAACCAGCGCCGGCCGCGCTAAGAGAAAACAGAGGGACAGGGTCGCTTGCAGAAGATTCGATAGAATTCAAAATTGGGGCCTATTGGCTCGCGCACGTGGGTTCGGTGGTGCTGCTTATTGGGCTGGCGTTTTTGATTAGCTATCCGTTCAGGGCCGTGCCTCCGGCGATGTCCACGCTGATTAGCTATCTGGCCGTTGCGGGTATCTTCGGCTTGTCTCGCTACTGGCGCAAAGCCTACCAACACCTGGGCCACATTCTCTTCGGTGGGGGACTCATTCTACTTTATTTTGCCACCCTGCGACTGCATTTTTTCACTGACAGGCCCGTTATTGTTAGCAAACCGTTTGGACTGTTCGTGGTTGTGCTGGTATTGTCCGCGAACTTCTACATTGCAGCCGAACGCAGAAGCGAAGTCTTGTCGGGGATTAACCTGTTGCTGTGTTTCGCCACGGCTCTCATCAGCGACACCGTGCATTTCACCCTTATTTTTGCTCTCCTGTCTTCAGGAGCTGCGATGTATTTGTTGGTCAAACATGGTTGGAGCACGATCGGCATTTCTGGCGTCGTCATGGCCTACGCGGTACATCTGCTCTGGCTTTTGAACAACCCCGTGTTGGAAAAACCGCTCCAGGCCATTGCCCAACCTCACAACAATTTGATCTACTTATTCCTTTACGCCACCGTGTTTGCCGGCGCCAATCTTGTGCACAAATCCTCTCGCACGGACTATTTTGAGCTTGTGAGCGCTGTGACAAACGTGCTGGGATTGTTTACGGTTAGCTCGCTCGTGTTCCTGACTTATTTCAAACCGCAGCTCAGCGGGATGTACGCGTGGCTGTTTGCGTTTCTCATCGTCATTGCTGCATTGCATTGGGTAAGGCAGCAGAGCAGATATGCCACGTCGGTTTACGCTTGTTTTGGCTACATGGCCTTGAGCATAGTCATTTTTGCGCAGTTTAAATCGCCAGACTATTTTGTTTGGTTGGGCTGGCAAAGTTTGTTGGTCATTTCCACGGCCATCTGGTTCCGCTCGAGAATTATCGTTCTGGTGAATATCCTCATTTATCTCGCGATCTTCCTGGCCTATTTGGGTTTGACAGCCTCGAATGATTTTGTTAATTTGAGCTACGCTGTGGTCGCCTTAACCAGCGCCAGAGTGTTAAATTGGAAAAAGGACCGATTGGAATTAAAGACGGACTTGATCCGAAATGCCTATTTGGCCTCGGCTTTCGTCATGGTACTTTACGGACTCCATCATGCCGTGCCCAACAACTTCGTGAGCCTTTCCTGGCTTGGCGCGGCCCTCTTTTACTTCGGCTTGAGCCTGGCCCTGAGCAATGTAAAATATCGCTGGATGGCCATTTTGACCATTTTTGCGGTGCTTCTGCGGGTATTCATCGAGGATATGGCCAGCTTGGATGCTGAATTTCGTATCGCTCTGTTTTTGGCAGTAGGTATTGTCATTCTTTCGGTATCTTTTCTTTATTCGAGAATTACAAAGGGACATTCTTAATAATGAGAATTGTTAGTTCGATTTTACCGAATCTGAGAAACAGTTTTTGGCAAGAACACATTTGTTTGTTCAAGGCTTTCGGGAAAAATTCTAAAAAACAAACAGATAGACCGAACGAAGTGTGCTGGAGCTGTGAAACCTCACGCTGGCACAGAATTTGTGGAGTGACCAACAGAAACGTCACCGGAAGAGACGATCTGGCCAATTTTTTTGTTGCTTTTTGATCATTATGTGTTATATTTCAAAATACGCACACACCTCTTGGGGCTTGCCTTTTTTCCCGTTCTTGATATTGATACTGTCCGTGCTCACGTTCTCGTTTTATCTAATTCAATTGGTGAGGGCTTCCAACAATGATTGGCGGATGGATCATGACATCTAACGGCATTATCGCTTTCTTTACTACGAGTTTTTTGACAGCATTAGCAATGACGGGCTGCAGTGATCTGCGCAACCCGGTGCCAACCAACCCTGCGGCTGAGACCGAGGTTCACCCGGAAGGTTGGCTAAATGTGGATTCACAGAACTTCCATGGTCGATTTCTGCAAGGCATCGGTTGGGATCTGAGGAGCTGCCAACAGTGCCACGGGACCGACTATCGGGGCGGGATTGCCGACGTTTCATGCCTTACCTGTCATCCGGCCACGCCCGAGGATTGCGTGGTGTGCCATGGTGGTGTGGACAACCTGACCGGCGCTCCTCCTGAGGACCTGGCCGGCAATCGTGCTGAGGGAGCGGTCGGCGTGGGCGCCCATAGCGCCCATTTAACCGGAGAGGAGTTCAGCGACGGAATCGAATGTGAGTCCTGTCATTTGGTGCCGGATTCGTTTTATGCAACAGGTCATGTCGATTCCGATCTGCCCGCAGAAGTGACGTTCAGCAACCTGACCCTGGCGGACAGCGCCAATCCCACATGGCAGCGCAACGCGGCAACCTGTGCAAACGCCTATTGTCACGGCAATTGGAGTCTGGCCAAATCGCAATCGAATTTTAGTTTCATCTACACTGCCGAACAGATTGAAGGTAACGCAGCGATGCCAACCTGGACGGACGCTGCAACCGTCGTTTGTGGCACCTGCCATGATCTGCCGCCGAAGGGCCACACTCCATTTCAGTTGACCGAGTGTACCAATTGCCACAGTTCGGTGGTCGATGCCGACGGCAACATTGCAGACAAATCCAAACATGTGAACGGCATGGTAAACGTATTTGGTCAGGAATTTCCGGTTTTCTAAGCGTCATCGCAAAAAAACAAGAGGAGGTCTTTATGAAGAGGCTGTTTTCGTTTTTCGCTATATTGAGCTTTTTGGTTTTATGTGTCCAGGGGGATGGCCAGGACAAAGCCGCGGACAAGAAAGTGGCCTTCAAATACGGTGGAGTGAAAACCTGCAAGGCGTGTCATCTCGTGGCCAAGAGTGGCGCCCAATACAAAATCTGGGCCAAGGGTCCCCATGCCAGGGCTTACGAAACCCTGAAGACGCCTAAATCTCAAGAAACGGCCAAGAAGTTGGGCATCGACGATCCGCTGAAATCAGAGAAGTGCTTGAAGTGTCACGTCACCGCCTTTGGCGTCAAGGCAAGCTTGAAGGGCCCCAAGCTCAAACTGGAAGAGGGCGTCAGTTGCGAGGCGTGTCACGGCCCGGGTTCTGTGTACAAAAAGCGCCAAATCATGAAGGACATTTTCGCAGGCAAAGTGAAAGGCGCAAAATACGGGCTGGTGCTGCCAACCGAGAAAGTTTGCGTGAAGTGTCACAACAGCGAGAGCCCGTTTTACAAAGGATTCGATTTCAAAAAGATGGCGGCTAAAATCGCTCATCCCGTACCAAAGAAGAGCGCTGCTAAGTAGCGATGAGCATTATTTGAGCAGAAACTTTTGACACTACGGGAAATGATGGAAGGGAAAAGGATGACAAAACGTCTCCCCAGTTTGTTTTACAATCCATTAAGTATGCTGGGCGCCATCGTTGCGATCGTCAATTTTGTCGTGATTTTGTTTCTCGTCTTGTTTGACTTTCTCAAGGGCGGCGTTGCGCCCTATGCCGGCATAGTTGCCTTCATCATCTTACCGGTCTTTTTGATATCCGGTTTGTTATTGATCCCAATTGGGATGTTTTTCGAGAGGCGTCGCCGTATTCGCCACAGTGGCGAATTGAAATCCCGGTCGTTTTACATCGATTTAGGAAAACCCTCGCATCGCCTGGCGACCATGGTGTTCACTTCCGGCACTATTGTCTTCTTGCTGTCCACAGCGGTGGGTAGCTACCGGGCCTACGAATTTACCGAATCGGTCACGTTTTGCGGCCAGATTTGTCACAAGGTGATGCAGCCCGAATTCTCAGCTTACCAATTCTCACCGCATGCCCGCGTGACCTGCGCCGAATGCCACGTGGGCCCGGGGGCGGGCTGGTTCGTGCGTTCTAAACTTTCCGGTGCCTACCAGGTCTATGCCACCATCTTCAACGCCTTTCCACGGCCCATCCCTACGCCCATCGAGAATTTGCGACCGGCGCGGGAAACCTGCGAAGCCTGTCACTGGCCCAATAAATTTCACGGTTCCCAGGAGCGCGTTTTTACCCACTACCTGGCCGACGAACAAAATACCAAATGGACTATTCGCATGCTGGTAAAGACTGGTGGCGGCAGCAAAGAAGCCGGCATCGCCCAGGGTATCCACTGGCACATGAACATCGCCAATGAGATCGACTACATCGCAACCGATGAACACCGACAGGAGATCGGTTGGGTCAGGATTAAGGATCACCAAGGCAACGTGCGCGAGTACATGAGCGAAGACAACCCCATCGATCTGGCGGATTCAAGCAAATATGAAATGCGCCGAATGGATTGCATCGATTGCCACAACCGGCCGACCCACATTTACCGTTCGCCAAGCAAGGTCATGGACATCCTTTTGAGTGCCGGTCAGATCGACCCAACCTTGCCCAGCGCCAAGCAAATCGGTATTGAGGCCTTAATCGGTGATTACGCATCGAAAGATTCGGCCATGTTGGCCATTGCCAACAAAATTGAACAGGCCTATGCTGATGAGTATCCTGAGATTCAGCAATCGCGCCACCAGGCGGTCCAGAAAATGATCGCTGCTGTTCAAGAAATGTACGGCAGAAATTTCTTTCCGGAAATGAAGGTGCAATGGAACGTCTACCCCGACAACATCGGGCATTTCACAAGTCCAGGCTGTTTCCGCTGCCACGATGGCCGTCACACCAGCAAGGACGGCGAGGTGATTTCAAACGAATGTACGAGTTGCCACATCATCATTGCCCAGGGGACCGATTCCGACGATAGTCACATGATTTATCCCGACGGGCTGGAGTTTAAGCATCCCGAAGACATTGACGAGGCCTGGCGTGACACCGCCTGCAACGAGTGTCACACCGGCACAGCACAGCTTTAGGGACCAAGGCAAGAGCCTTTATTACGCTTTTTGCAGAAAGGAGGTGTTAACCAAAACTCACCAAATCCACTTTATCCTTAATCTTCAAAAACCCGACGGGATGTGTTGGCTCAAGAAAGGTTTTTTATTAACTTCGTGTTAGAGAACCATTAACTTTCCTATCTTGTGAATCACAAGAAACTCCCTTTCCTGGGAAGGAGGTTGGGCTATGAAAAAGTTTACCGTATTTTTTGCGATCCTGATCCCATTAGCGTGGTTAAGCACGGTTTTCGGGCAGGATTCCACGTTCGTTGGCGTGTCAACCTGTCAAGCTTGTCATGCCGGTGGCCCTGGTGGAAATCAGGTTCCGGTTTGGCAGCAAACGGCCCACGCCAGCGCTTTCGATTCATTAGCCTTTATACAGAAGAATCCTGTATGTCTGCAATGTCACACTACTGGCTGGGACACCACGCAGGCCAATAACGGAGCTGATGATTTCGTCACCATCAGCGGGGACACCATTATCGTGGATAATGCTGACGAGTTTGGCAAGCGCACCAATGTGCAGTGTGAATCGTGCCATGGCCCTTCTTCTGCACACGTTGCCGGCGCTTTCAGCCAGCCGCCAGTGCTACCGCCCAACCTGGATCGGGCCAAAGCCGAAACTTGCGGCCAATGTCATCAGGATCAACATCATCCCTACATCGAAGAGTGGAGCCTGTCCAAACATGCCGGTTCCATCGACAATGCGAGTCCGTTCCTGCAAAACAAATTTCGCAACGATCCGAACTGTTCCGGTTGCCATACTTTCCAAGGGTTTCTGCAGTTTGTCGGCACAACCCCGGAGGACACTACGAATGTCATTCCGAACGTGGTTCCTCCAGGCACCGACGCTGCCATACCGATCACCTGTGCAACCTGTCACGATCCCCACGACCCACAGCATGAAGGACAATTGCGACTGCAAGTTGCCAATCTCTGCGTCAAATGCCACAATCCGGAGGACGCGCAGCCAGGGGAGACCGTACACCATGCCACCTCTTCGATGTGGGCAGGAGAAGGCGCCGTGGAATACTCTGGCTTCACGTATCGGCGCCAGTCGCCGCACCAGGTCACCGAGCCGGCAGCCTCGCGCAAATGCGTCACTTGTCACGTGTTCATGTCGCCTTTTGATCCCGGGCCACCGATCGTGCCAGCAGCTACCGGCCACACGTTCAATCCCCGGTTAGAGGCTTGCACACAGTCGGGTTGCCATGCTGGCGAAGATTTTCCTGATTTCGATCATGAAGGTCGACAGACCTTTACCGACAGTCTGATCGCAGTCCTCCAGGACGTTTTGGCCAGCGCTTCTTCTGCAGACTCCTCGACTCAGGAATTTGCCGAAGGATTGTTCAACTTGCAATTCGTGAATAGCTCTGGCAGTCGCGGCATTCACAATCCCTATTATGCTGAGGATGTCCTGGTCAACACCATCGATTTTTTGCGCGGGGTCTTTACCTCGGTGGAGCCAACGCCCGATCCCCTCGCCGGTATGCCGAGGAAGTTTGCGCTGCTGCAGAACTTTCCGAATCCGTTTAACCCGGCTACGAAGATAAGCTTTGATGTGCCGCGAACGAGTGAGGTGAAGCTGGTCATTTACAACTCGTTGGGTCAGGAAGTAGAAACTCTGGTAGACAAAAGACTGACTCCTAATCGTTACGTGGTTGACTTTGAGGCTGCCAATCTGTCGTCCGGCATCTATTTTTACCGACTGATTTCGAACGAGTTTACCTCGACTAAGAAAATGATTTTGCTGCAGTAAGCAGGACGAACGGCGCCCTGGCGCGCATTTCAGGGCGCCATTTTCCCAAATTGGCCTATTGCAAAAGCCACAAAGGAGTTTCTGTTTTGAGAAAATATCTTTGGATCTTCGTAGTTGTTCTTTTGCCGGTGCAAAGCAGCGCGCAGTCCATTAGCGCGCGTTTTGCGACCTCTTTTTATTCGTGGGAACGTCAGGTAACCGACTCAACCTCGAAGGACCACCTGCGCCTCTACCAAACCGGGCAACTGACCATCGGCAAGCTGGCCGGCAACCGGCTGTCGTTGCATCTGTACAGCCAGGTCTCTCAGGATTTGGCTGAGGACGCGGACGGCGATCCCATCCCGCGGCTGTACAACGCCTACTTCCAGTGGCAGGAACGCAAGGGTCTCGTGCAAAAGATCAAATTAGGCCGCCAGCGCATTTATTCCGGCGTGGCTTACGGCACCATCGACGGGATCGACCTGACCTTGCGCGCGGGCAAGCTGTTTAAGGTTGGCGGCTTTGTGGGCTACCTGGTTCCTTTTTCGAATGAAATCGAAGCTGACAACTGGAACGACAGCCACGCCTTTGGCGTGCGGGCCAGCACCAACAAGTTGTTCGGTTCCAGGATATTGATTAGCTTCTTGCAGAGGAATCGTCGTCCGGCCGCTTACCTTTTGCCAGGCCGGTTCACGCAACGGGTTTTGTCTTTCAAGAGTCTGGACCAGCGTCTCGTTGGGGTTGATTTCTACCGCAGCTTCTCGCGTCAGATCAACCTGTACGGCCGCTTCGATTACGACATCGAGCAGGAGCGCGTCCGGAAAGGACAGATCGAGCTGCGGGTTGCGCCAACTGAAAAGTTGCAGATCACCGGGGAGTTCTTTCATCGCGCGCCCCTCATTGAAGCTAATTCCATTTTTGCCGTTTTCAACCAAAACACCACCCAGGATATCGGTCTTCACGCCAATTACCGGTTTCAGCAAAACTGGTCCCTCAACGGAAATTTTGGCCTGTTGCTCTACGACGGCGATGAGACCGTGCGGTTCGGAGTGGGGCTCAGGTGCAAATATGGCTCCCTGGGCTACAATTTTAGGAGAGGATTCGGTGGTGAAAACAACGGGGTTTACGCTGCCTTCAATTACCCTTTGACCGCAAAGTTGGGATTGCTGGCCAGCACCGGCTTCTCGCGGTACAGCCTGTTCGATGAGGACGCCAGCAAGAACACCTCTTTGACGGGTAGCTTTGGTTTTAATTACCGTCCACACAAACATTTTTCAGTGGACTTTCTCGGCCAGGGACTGCGAAACCGGTTTTTGAGCAACGACTTCAGATTCTTTGTGAAAGCCAATTACTGGGTGTTTAAGACGAGAAAACCATGAGGAAGAGGTATTCAATGACGAAGACAGTTTGGTCATTCACCATTCTCGGGGTGGCATTATTGGCCTGGTTGGTGTTCTCCCAGGAGAAGCCCTTGCGACACCAGGACATCATCAAGTTCTCGCACAAATATCATCAGACAGAAGTGGAAACCAGTTGTGTTGATTGCCACACCAAGGCCGACAGCAGCAGCCTGGCAAGCGACAACTTGTTGCCAACCAAGGAAGACTGCGCCAACTGCCACGACGTGGAAGATGAGGAGAATTGCACAAAGTGTCATTTCAAAGACAAAGAGACCTGGTTGCCCTTTGAGAATCCCGGCCGCGACCTCAACTTTAGTCACCAATTTCACCTGACGAAAGCAGGCGCCAGTTGTGAGACCTGTCACAAGAACTTGAATGAGGTCGACTTTGCCGACCGAAACAGCTTGCCGGCGATGCAGGATTGTGCCGCCTGTCACAACCAGCAACAGGCTGCTTTGGAGTGTGTCACCTGTCACCGCAGCACTTTGAACCTGCGACCTGCCGACCACACGGCCGACTACCTGGTCGCGCACAAGAACGTGGCCCGCATGGACCAGGAGGCGTGCGCCACCTGTCACACCGACAACGATTGTGCCGAGTGCCACGAAGGTGCTTCCTTGCTTGCAACTACCACGGGTTCCAATCGAGACGTTCAGACCCCGTTCTTGATGTCACCCAGTGGTACCAAAGGCCTGGTGTTGCAAAGGGTGCACGACCTCAACTTCCGGTTTACTCATCCGCTGCAAGCTGAAGGGCGCTCGCAGGAGTGCACGGTTTGCCATGAGGGCAGCAATTTCTGCCAGACCTGCCACGAAGCTGAAGGGGTGGACGTCGCTGGCAAACCCGTCTGGCACGGCGGCCCGGATTGGGGCGCGCTCGCTGGCGTGGTGGGCACCGGCGGCGGGCGTCATGCTGAATTAGCGAAGCGAGACATCGAAACGTGTGCTGCTTGCCACAACACCCAGGGAGACGATCCCACCTGCCTGCTCTGCCACACCGACTTTGACGGGGTCCAGGGCACCAATCCAAAAACCCATGACAGCGGTTTTGCAAACCGTTTTGGCGGCGGTGCCAGTTTCCACGACGATGAAAATGCGCTCTGCTTCTCCTGCCACACCAATACGCACCAGGCCGGCATCGGCTTTTGTAATTATTGCCATGGGGCAGAGGTGAATTGACCGGGCCTGACCGGGCGCAGCTTTATCGCCGTCCAACAGACAGACGACAAGCCTTCAGTCGACCCCCACCGGTCGAAGCCCAACCCCTTGTTCTCCTGAGTGATCTCGATGAGTCAGGCCGTTTGGCACGGCTTTTTGTGAGCCAGTACCTGCTTGCATTGATTGTCGTATTCCACAGACTCTGGGGCAAGAGTTTGTGAGAGGTTTTTGTCCTTTCTCTGGCAAACGGAGGGAGTTGAAAGCGAACTTTGGCGTGAATCGGTTAGCAGTACGCTTTTCTGGTATGGTTCTGGTCGCGGGAAGGACCATTACCTCTACCAAGTAGGCAACAGCCGGTTTTTTTTGCCCGAATTGAAAATTAAGCTTGCAATAAAGAGAGAATTTGTTAGAATAGGGAAACACCTATTTACATTAATTTCTCACTAACATTGAGGAGGAACTTTTATGAATTGGCTAAGCAAGTTGAGATGGGCAGCGGTCGTGTTGTTCCTGTTCTTGCTCTCTTCGGCGCTCCTGGCGGACGTCACCAAAGAGAGCGAGACGAAGAT
>JBHHYI010000002.1:0-83313 GCA_046757525.1 bacterium
CTGCAGGCTGTGTTGAGAGATACCTTGAAGGCTCCGCCTCAAATTTCCCTTTACAAGTGGGTGAACAAAACTCATATTTTGCGCCATTATATTCTATAAAATTTTCTGCGGGGCTCTTAACTTCCATCCCGCAGACAGGATCCGTTGCCATAATTTTCTCCTTTCTTCTGTCGACTCATAGACTCCTGCAAAATGGCTATTATTCTGTCATTTTGAGGAGCACAGCGACGAAAAATCTGTTTTTACCACTACAGGTAACAAGATTTCTCGCTTCGCTCGAAATGACAGAACCATTCTTATTCTACAGAAGTCTACTGTCTATTATGAGTGATGGTGACTATGTTCGTATGCCTGACTTTCACCATTTTGTTTATCTTTCTCTTGCTTATCTCCATGATGGGCATGCCCGCCACAGCCTCCCATGCCGCCATGACCGCGGTGCATAAAAAACATCAGCAAGGCAAATATCAGGATATAAATTAATGTTTCCGACATTTCGGTCCCTCCCATGTTGTATGTTTAGAACAACCTTCACGGCAGTGCATTTTTTATTTCAACTCCGGCAGGTTATCGCTACGGAAGAAGTTGTAAATCGGGACGAACACCACGGTGATATAAATTCCATAGCCAATTACGCCCACCAAACCGATGAAAAAGCTCGACCAGTTTAAGCCTGTGAAACCCGGCAAGAGAATTTTCCAAAGTTCATTCATAGCGTACTTTGAGAGAATCAGATCAAAGACGATGCACAAGATGTAGGTAATCACAGCAAAACTCGTCACAGCCAGAGCAATGGGTTTAAGACGTAGAGGTCTCATGACTCGCCCTCCTTCATTTGAATTAAAACGGCTGTCAAAATAATTGTATAATGGGACTAATGTGTAAGCGACATAAAAGCCGGCCAGGAAGACCTGTAAGACTCCAGAGACTAAACTGGTCATTGTCAGCCAGGTAAAGTCAAACAAAATCATTTCCCACAAACGAAACATTTGCCAATTGGACTCTGGCAAGAGATAATGCAACGTCACGCACCCCAGATATAATATTAGAAAGACGAAGCTCAGCGCAACTGCCACAGGATAGGGTTGAAGGCGTTTCATTTTTCTCACCTCGCTTTCAATTTTTCTTGTTAACAAAATTGACTAATCTTGCACAGAATTTACGGTCAACGTCCAAACCTCGGGATGAATGCCGGTACCTTGCTTTTATACAATCGGTAAACGTCTCCAAATCTAGCTTCCACTTCACGCTCCTCCCGCTGGCCCAGCCGATAATAGGCGTACATCAGAATCGGCCACATGGCCAGGGTAATGATCGTGGGCCACTGGATGAGCATGCCGATGGTAATCAGAAACAATCCGGAATACTGCGGATGCCGCACATGCGCGTAAATGCCATCGGTGACCAATTCTCCCTGCTCTTCATGGATTTGCTTCCAGCCCTTGCCCATAATGATCAGTCCAATTAACATGACAAACCCACCCAATTGACAGATCACCAGTTTAACCCATTCAGGTGCACCGAAGAGGGTTCCCAACAGGTGACCATTGACATGTTCAAATGGATCACTGACACCAAGCTTGCCGCCAAAAAATGAGAGAAGGATGTAAATCGTCAGTGGAAAGCCGTACATTTCGGTGAACAGAGCCACGATAAACGCGGCAAAAACACCTAATGTACGCCATTCGTATTTCTTTTTGGGACGTAAAAAACCAATGACAAACGCCCCAAAAATAATGACGTTGAACAGTACCATGGACCAGAGGCCGTAGTCATACGATTCGTGCATAATCTTCTCTCCTATTTATTTCCATGAATCCACCCTCTCCTGACTTAAAACGTTGTTTATGTCAATTTGCAGGATGCAAAGCTTGGCTCTGTTGCAACCTGCAGCTTAAATTGTCGCGATTGCTAACTATATGACCAAGAAGCATGCCAGGATCAAATCAGTTTTCATAATACTTTAAATAACAGACAATTACATTAGATTAATGACAATCACTTTGCTGCAAACCGAAATCACATTTGTAGAATATGCAACACCGTAATGACAACTATCGTACAAGAAACTCATCGTATGTTTAGCCTCCAAAAGCTAATAATTAAAATCCTGCTGTGGTTTGTGGCCGTCCAAGAATCATTCCCAGTCCGGCTACTCCTGCGTACAGCACGGCTCCGACATAAAGGGCATAAGAAAACCCCATAAGAATGCCGATAATCATGGTCAGCGCCGAACCGAGCACCGAAGCCACGCCATTCACCCCCCACATCCAATGCACCAGTTCGCCAAACCCGTGGATTTTCATCAGCCGAAGCGACAGCGGAAACGGGAATCCCATGACAAAACCGAGCGGAATTAAAAGCAGGGCCGCGGTGACCTTGGCTTCAATGCCCATGTTGAAAAAGTCGTCGAGGGTGAAGGCGTAGATAAACGTTAGAATGGAAACGAAGAGGGCTGCAATCGTGATTACGTGCCCCACTTTCTTATGGAATAGCGAACTCACCAGACTACCCAGGCCGCTTCCCAGAAGAATCGAGAAGAGCAGCACGGTGAGCGCGAGCACAGGCTGGCCAACAAACAACGTCAACTTCTGAAACAGCGCAATCTCTACGAGCATAAAGCTAATTCCCAGACAAAAAAATATGAGCAGAAATGTTTTTAGCTGAGGATGCGTGGCAAGTTTATTGGTAAAATATCTTGGCCTCAATTCCGAATCGTTTTGCGCTTTTGGAATCAAAACAAGTCCTGCTACCAAACCAACGGCTAAAACAATCAGAATGGAAAAAATGCCAAATGGTTTTGGTAAGCCGGGTTCAAATTTATAGAAGAAAGGACTATCATCTGTTACCGGTCCGATGTCCAGTATAACTCCTTGCAGCAATTGCTCTAGAGTTAATTTGCCTGTGGATATGTCGACCAAAATCTGATCAAACATACGCCACTCGAAATCCAAACCTATTTCTTGGTTAGGCGGCAATACCACCTGGCGCTCGTAAGGAACAAAGAAACTGCCCGTGTCAAAGCGAAGTCGATGCAGCGCCGCATGCCTTTCTGTGATTTCTTCTCGCTCGAACGGCTGTTTTTTTATCACGATAGCCGGCATCCTGTCCGCGGCAATGGTGTAGATGTGCTTCATGGCCTCTGGCTGGGACACACCGCGTTGTACGAATGCCGTGAGAGCGAGACCGATCAGGCGATAGATTTCTGGATCATCGTGGGCGACGATAACGATGCGTCCTTCCGGGGTCAGGTGGTCGAGATAGTCTCCGATGGACTCTACGGTGAACAGATAGTTCTCCGTCAGGGCGTAGCCTTCAACACTGCGGCTGCTCTTGGTGACGGGGATGGCCAGCATGATCAAGTCATACTTTGCATGCGTGGAGCGGATGTAATGGCGCCCTTCGGCAACCGCCACCTGCACATTTGGCTTTGTGGTATAAATCCCGCCATTGAACTTCTCGTAATCTTTCACCATCTGCACTAATTCAGGATTAACTTCCACGGCCGTGATGGATTTGACTTCTCCCAGCAGTGCCACCACTACGTCCCGCCCCGCGCCCGCACCGATGATTAGAGCGCTGTCTTTTTCCCTCTCCTTCAGGAAAAAGAAGGGAAAATATCCACCGTAGTGCATCATGAGGTGCGCTTTTTGGTCCGGATTATTGACCAACGAGTCGAGGTTGTACATGACGGTGCCTGCTGCGCCATCCACGAAGATGGTCATGTCGTTTGGGTCAAGTGCGCTACGGACGAGGTCGGTGCGGCCAAACGCGCTCCAGCGGCTTTCCACGATTTCTGCTCTGTCCAGAGGATTGGCGAGCGCGCGGTACATATCCTTATTGAGGTCCTTTGCAATGGGCACTTCGCCTTTGAGACCGAATATGCCCAAAGCAACCACGCCTACAGCCAGTCCGGCAAAGGACGTAAAAGAGATTGAGAGGCTGCGAGCTCTGGATAACGCAAGTGTCACCGCGGCCAGGGCGGCCACGACTGCCGTGACCAAGGCCGCATTCACGCCGCCGAACCCATTCAGAAGCGGCATAACGGACAAGGCGCCCAGAGTCGCGCCCAGGAGATCGGCTCCATAAAGGAGGGAACTGTATTCTGCAAATTCCTGGAATATCGCGGCCAGGGTTAAACCCGCAAACAAAAACGGCAGCGTGGCAATCAGGATGTAAAACCAGAAGCTAAGGTCCACTAAAACATCGCTGTCGTAAATCGGCAGCTTGATAATACTGATCACCGAAACAGCAACGAGGAGAGCAAATAAGGCAGCGTTGGTGTGATAACCGGTTCGAGGCAACCAGCCAGACCATCTTTTCAGCAGCATGCCGCCTACGCCCAGTCCGAGCAGTGCAAATGAAATCACCGCAAACACGTAGTGATAGCTCAACATCACTGAGAAAATTCTTGTCAGCACAATCTCAAACGCGAGTACGCTGTAAGAGATCAGGGCTGTGGACAGCACTACCAACCCAAAACGTGAGGGCTGTGGCACCCCTTCTGAAATCATCTTAATGCTCTCTCCTTTCCAGGAAATAGGTAAGACAATACTTCCTACCAAAACAGATCTTGAAGTAACGGACGCCAAGGTTACCGCGTCATGTCATTCGAAAACGATTTCAACAAACTCGTGTTATGATTCCTAATTACCGTTGCAAACCCTGACAGGGTTTTATTGACAATCACAGCTATCTTTTTGCCCGTAAAAACCCTGTCAGGGTTGATATGTTAATCGAGAATCGATCGTCTAGGCATAGCTTTGGGGATCTTAAAAAGCTATTGGCCCACTTCAAACAAAAAATTGCAGATAGAGTGAGAAGATTACATTAAGCGTAAGGAGGTGCGTGCAAGAGGCAGGTTTGGGCATACTTATCCCTTGCTCGGAATGAAAGATGAGGTGGCAAGCGCTCGATATAGGTGTCAAATTGATTCGAATCTACGGGCTCTTTTGTTTCAATTAAAACACTGATGGACAAAGTAAGTTCATGAAATATGAGCTGCGGTACAAACTTCCTACTCCCGACGTACAGATTCAACTCATTATCGCAGCAAAACTGATCCTCATGACCTTTTTTGTCATGGCTGTGTGAGGGCGTTGGTGAATCATGTGGGTAGGCTCTGTCGTTATGATGCGCATGTTGCAAAAAACCCGCAACCGCCGCCGTGGTTTGCTCTGCCAGACAAGCGTTTGGACTCACGGACAGGATGAAGATTAACAGGGAGAAATAAGCTTTTGGTTGGAAAAATGTCATCTTTTGCACCATTGTCAGTAAGAAGTTAATAATTTGTTACAAAAAGTCAAGAAAAAATAACCGGTGTAAAAGCTCAGTTAAGGTGAGGTAGCCTACGGCACTCGTTCCCAAGTTTACAGACTGTGCAAAAAATACGATCAAGAGGCTCTTTAACTGTGCAACACCTTGATGTCATTCTGGGGGCATCTTTTTGACCAACAGCATCTTACCTCCATCGCAAAAGATTCCCTACTGAATGACAGGGGCCGCCTTCCATGACTCAAATTGCTCCAACCTATGGTGTCTCGAGTTTCGCAAGAAAGTCGTTTAACAGGAGTTCGCACCACGTGGGCGACGCAGAAATCCAGACATTTCGTTTTCCATCCTGAAAAAAGTAGTGAGCCAGGCCCCGGCTGGCCGCGGAGTGAATGGTCTTGCCCTTTCTTTGAAACTGGTTTATGTAAGAAAATTCCGGCGATTTTCGCGCCTTAATCTTTTCCACCATTCTGGACATCATCTGAGCTGATTTTTCCTCGCTGTCGAAAATAGTCAGATACACCGTCGCTTCGTCTTCCTGGTCCCGGTAGGTGCCAATCACGCTCTCATACTCCGCAAAACTGACTCCGTGGTGCATCTTGCTCAACTTGTTTCTTGCCACTTCATTCTTTTCCACTCGCACCAAATGCAAATCAGCAAGCTGGTCGGGTAATTGGCTCGTGGACGGCTTTTCGCCGCAAGCCATGAATGCCAGTGTCAACAAGCTGACCAAAGGTAAATCGTACTTTCGGATGTGCATGACTTACTTCTAATCTTTTTGAATCAACTAATTTTTAGGAGAATTTTGGCGGGAGAATGAGCACCCAAACTGAACGAAGCGTATGACCGCTTCAATGATCCCTGTTCGCAGTCAAACTAGCTTCGCACCACCGGGTTGTGGGTGCCCTTCTCCCTTTCTTAGCCCATCTTACTTCTGCATGTACTCATGCGGATCGCTCTCGAACTCCTTTTTACACGATTCTGAGCAGAAATAATAGGCTTTTCCCATGTGTTCGACTTTGGCTGCGGCCTTTTTTTCATCTACTTCCATGCCGCAGACGGGGTCTTTTGCCATTGTAATCACCTCCTTTGAATCTTCTTCTGATAAAGACGTGAAGCCTTCCAGGCAACGCCGACTTGCCGGAAGAAGGTTGGCGTTTGTCTGCCCTAAACAGACGCTAACCTTTGAAAAAGGTCAGCGTCTACCATACTCGCAAGAACCAAATGGTCCTTACCTTCAGACACTACATAACATGGCTTTGTCCAGGCGTCAATGCCGCAAGTCCTACAAGGGCCAACAGCAAGGCCAGGGCCCCAAGATAACCCCAAATTACTGTGGTGTGTAACCACCCGGGAACGTCATTCCGGTTATCGATAACCGGAATGATTAACAATCCGCCCACAAGCAACCCGGGAACGATGAGCAAAGACCACAGGCCGAAAAAATTCTCGAAAGCGTAGAGCCACAAGAATACCCACGGTGGCTTCGTTAGCTCCACGCCGTCGTACGGCCCAGGGAGCACGCCCACCGGATAAGTCACAGCCAACAACGATAGCAGACCAACAAAGACCAACGAGAACCCCAACATCTTGCGCAGATGGGTCGAAAACATCACCTGCCCGGTGGTTTCCTGTCCCGGCAAAAGAGACAGGCCGTTTATCTTCACGAACGCCAGATGCCCGATTATCAGCAGTCCGAAGAGAATGGGAAGCACCACGGTGTGAGTGACCAGGAACCGCGACAGGATGAGCGAGCCGCTGAGGAATGCTGCGGCGCCCTCGCCCAGCGTCCCAAGCAGCTCAAAGCCGGCTAAGGTATGCAAATAAGCCTCGTAGCCTTCCTGATCCCATCGCAGCACCGTGCCCGTGAAAAAGAACGTCACAAGCACCACGAGCAATCCAACCCCAAAGTACCAGTTCCACTGGCGGGCGCCGCGGTAGCTGCCTGTGAGCACGGTGCGGGTCATGTGCAGAATCGCTACGAAAACTGCGCCTGCAGCGCTCCAACGATGTAACGAACGAATCCACATCCCCACGGGCGCTGATATGAAACCGATGAGCGTACTGCGAGTATCTGAAAGGCTCGTACTGTAAAACAGAGCCATGACAATTCCGCTAAGAAAAAGAATCCCAAAAGTAAACAGGGTAATTCCTCCTAAACTATACCCCAACCTCAATGCGTGCTTAGGAACCGGATAGTCCAGGTCTTTCAGCCGAAAAGGCTCCCGCCTTGTTGCATTAGTCCTCATGGTCCGGTTCTCTCGTTTTGTTTCCTGTTGAAGTTGAGTTTTTTCGAGGGTAGTAAGCCACGACCACTCCCAGTAAGGCCAGAGCCAGCGAGGCAACTTTAATCACAGTATTTGAAGTCGACGACTGGGTGTCTGCTATGATCTGTTCGATGTCTTTCTGTATGGCAACTTCCTTACCGTGATCGTGAAGAGCGATCGCGGGGTTAGCTGCATGCTCGTGTTCATCGGCGGCACTGTCCGCCATGGCGTGTGTTGTTGTCACCGGTGTAACTTTCGTGATCTTCCCTTTGTGCTTTTCGTCGCCGTGGGCAAATGCTGCCGCAGTAGCCACGAACAAAAGCATCGTCACGGTTACCGCTGGAAAAAAATGTAGCTTCATTGGTTACGCTCCTTTGTTTTAAGAATTCATTGTTTTCATAACTCGCAAATCCTAATTACGAAATACGGTCCTGTCGAGCGCTCACACGGTAAGCACGAAGCCTTTGCCGGAACGTTCTGGCTGCAAGTTGGCTTGCTGTGGCAGCCTGATGCCTAACAGACCGGTACCTACGCGGAGGTTGCCATCTGCTTTGACCTCGATGGGTGGTCGATAGAGCGGCTCGCGAGCCGGTCCCCGCAGCACATCCCCTTCCATCGAGAATTTACTGCCATGACACGGGCAGTGAAACACGCCTTCATTTTCCCGCCACGGTGGAATACAACCCAGGTGAGTACAAATCCCTACCAGGGCATATAGATTTTTCCTGCGTTTGATGATAAAGACTCGTTGACGGTCCAGCCAGCGATTGTCCACACCTTCGGGGTAGTCCTCAGGCGATCCAGCCTTAAACATCATGGCCGGCTCAAGCAAGGCGTTTGGAAGCAGGTATTCATAGGTGCCTGCGACAGAACCGACGGCGGCAAGACCGATGGCACCAGTACCGATGGTGACCAAAAAGTCCCGTCGACCGATGGGAGTCCCATTTCGGTCCTCCTTGATGTTTGATTTGTGAACTTTTTTACTCATAATACTCACCGCTATAATTCTGGTTCAAAATTAACGTGAGGTGCCTATTTCCTTTTTGAAGGCACTACATACTTTTCCGGGTTTTTCTCAAATTCAGACTGACATAGCGGGCAACAGAGGAGATACTGTTTCCCTTTATGTTCCACAACAGCATAAGCTTTGTTGCGGTTCATCTTTCTACCACAGACGGGATCACGATGCATGGTTGGCTCCTTTTATATGTTGTTCTTCACATTTTACCATGGACTCACATAGCATTCTACCGTTTGAACCGTTTCAGCCGCAGGGAATTGCTGACCACAGAGACAGAGCTTGCGGCCATGGCCACGGCGGCAAAGACCGGATTAAGCAGAATCCCGAAGAACGGGTACAGCACGCCTGCCGCCACCGGAATAAAGGCACTGTTGTAGAAGAACGCCCAGAAGAGGTTCTCTTTAATGATGCGCATGGTCCTCTTAGACAACTGGATGGCCGTCACCACCGCCCGCAAGTCGTCCGAAATCAGAGTGATATCCGAAGCCTCCATGGCCACATCGGTGCCTGTGCCGATAGCAATGCCGATGTCCGCTTGCGCCAGGGCCGGCGCATCGTTGATGCCGTCGCCGACCATGGCCACCACCTGGCCTTCGTCCTGCAGCTTTTTCACTTCACGCGCTTTGTCCTCAGGCAGGACCTCAGCCAGCACCCGGTCGATGCCTACTTGCCGTGCAATCGCCTCGGCCGTCCGGCGATTGTCGCCGGTAATCATGGCTACCTCGATACCCAACCGATGCAGGGCCGCAACCGCTTTACTCGACTGCTCCTTCAGCGTGTCAGCAACCGCCACAATACCTGCGGCCTTACCATTCTCTGCCACGAACATAGGCGTCTTGCCTTGGTTAGACAACGCCTCAGCCTTTTCCAACAAGGTACGCAATTGCACCGCTCGTTTTTGCATTAATTTCTCATTTCCTAACAGAACCACGGTGCCATTCACAGTGGCTTGGATACCATGACCTGTAATCGCATTGAACTCGGTCGGGTCGCTCATCTTGACGCCCAGAGCCTTCGCCTTATTCACGATGGCTTCTCCCAAAGGATGCTCCGAATACTTTTCCGCCGAAGCAGCCAGGCGCAAAACGGTATCTTCGTCGTAACCATTAAACGGCACAATATCCGTAACCTCTGGTTCTCCTTTGGTCAGGGTGCCGGTTTTGTCGAATACAATGGTATTCAGACGATGTGCGGTTTCAAGACTTTCGCCGCCTTTAATCAGAATGCCATTTTCAGCGCCTTTGCCGGTACCCACCATGATGGCCGTGGGCGTAGCCAACCCAAGGGCGCAAGGACAGGCGATAATCAGCACGGCAACAAAGTTTAGTAAAGCAAAGGTAAAGGCCGGCGTCGGCCCGAAAGCCCACCACACGACAAAGGTCGCCACGGCGATGCCAATGACAATCGGAACAAAGACGCCGCTTATTTTATCCGCCAGGCGCTGAATAGGCGCCTTGGAACCCTGCGCCTCTTCCACCAACTTGATAATCTGCGCCAGGGCGGTATCCTTGCCGATCTTGATGGCCTTGAATTTGAACGATCCGGTTTTGTTGATGGTGGCGCCGATGACCTCGTCGCCAATGCTCTTCTCCACCGGCAGACTTTCTCCAGTCAGCATGGACTCATCCAGGGCCGACCGTCCTTCGACGATTTCTCCATCTACTGGAACCTTTTCACCGGGTCGCACCACCACAATCTCTCCAATTTCAACGTTTTCGACCGGAATATCGACCTCTTCCCCGTTTCTAACCACCCTGGCCGTCTTGGCCTGCAAGCCCATGAGCTTTTTGATGGCCTCGCTGGTATGCCCCTTGGCAATGGCTTCCAAATAGCGTCCGAGGAGAATCAAGGTGACGATGATCGCAGCGGTGTCAAAATAGACTTTGGGCTGACGACCTGCCGAGGTGAAAAATGCAGGAAATAGGATGGCCGCCAAACTGTAAAAATAGGCTGCGGAGGTACCCACGGCAATCAACGTGTTCATATCCGCGGTCTTGTGCTTTAACGCCGCCCAGAATCCGCGATAAAACTGCCAGCCGACCCAGAACTGCACGGGTGTGGCTAAGATGAGCAGCACCCAATAATTAGAAAGCAAATCCGGCAGCCACGCGAACCATTCCTGGAAGCTACCCAGAAAAATGGGCAAGCTGAGCAGTGCTCCGACAATCAGTTTGGTGCGCAAGGTGCGGATTTCCTTTTCCCGCGCCATCTTCTCGCGGTCCACGGCTTCTTCTCCCTCTTCGATTTCAAGCACCTCATAGCCCGTGTCGTGCACCACCTTTTTCAAGTCCGAGACACGCACCTGTGCCGAAAGAAAAGTCACGGTCGCCTTCTCGCTGGCAAAGTTGACGCTGGCGGAAACGACTCCTGGCGTTTTCAGAAGCGCGTTTTCAATCTTCTGTACGCAACTGGCGCAGCTCATCCCTGAAATTGGCAGAACGACTTTTTCGACCGCCGGCGTATAGCCGACGTCATTCACCGTGTCCACAACGTCTCGCGGCGAGACCCTGGCAGGGTCAAACACAACCGTGGCCTTTTCCGAACCGAAATTGACCGCGGCGTCGAGGACGCCGTCCACACCACGCAGCCCTTTCTCGATTTTTTCCACACAACTGGCGCAGCTCATGCCCTGAATAGGCACAATCAGTTTTGCCTTGCCCTTCACACCCACCTCGTCCGTGGCGGTCCTGGCCGCTTCCGCAAGGTGCACCTCTCCCTCACCCACTGCACACACCGCGGTTGGATTCAGATATTTCTCAGGCTCTGCATCGAACTTTTTCTTGCACGCCTCTGCACAAAAATAAAACGTCGTACCATTGTGCTTGCTGGTCGCGGCCGCTTCCTTCTCATCCACAGTCATGCCGCAAACTGGATCTAATGACATTTGAGTACCTCCTTATCCATGATTCAAATGATTGCTCCTTGCTGGTTGGCCGTTCTTCTCGTCTATCTTGCCATCTCCGCACTTGAAGCGTTAACCCGTCTACACCGACCACCTCCGCGAACTCGTTTTTGCGCAAGGCATCAAAAGAGACAGCCTTCCAAATCTCACCGTGCACCTGAACACGTCCTTCTGGATTCAATGGCTTGAGCACCTTAGCTTTTGCACGCATGAGGCCCTCCTTGCCAGTTTGTACTGAGCGTCTCATCGCCCGCATGATTTCAAAATAAAACCAGGCAGACAGCAAGACTATCGCACCGTATACCGGGACTGCCGTCCAAACAGGCAAGAGCCAGAATACAGCCAATCCAAAAATGGGCATCATTAAAATCAGATGACACATCGTGCTTGTTTGTATCTCCTTCGTTTGATCGTCTCTTTACACTTTTGTTAGACAAGAAACATGCCACATGCTTAGACAGTCTACTAACCATTTTTAAATTAGGGAGTTAGAATGTTTGATTCGGCAGGTTTTTAGGTGAAGATTGAACAGTATTCTACATTCTGAATGGTGAGTATTCAACAGCTTTTGTAGTTGCAGCCGATCTATACTTATTACTCCTCCTGAATACGAGAAAAGGCTTTGAATCTACTGGACGATTTCTTATATTAATATGGGTATTAACTAGGAGACTAATCATGAAACGTATGAGCTTAAATGAGATTAGAAAGAAATATCCCGATGAGTGGGTACTTCTGGCAGGGCCCGAGACAGATGAATTTTTGAATATAAAAACCGCCGTCGTGATTGCACACAGCCCGCATCGTAGTGAAATATAGCTGAAACAACGAAATCTGGAAGGACATTACGCTATTGAGTACACCGGTGAAATTGCTAAAAGCAAGGTCTTCGTTTTATGAGCCTCCATATTTCTTTTGACCCTCACGAGAACTTAATCTATCTTCGAGCAAGGATTTTTGGGCCAACAGGTAGCCGCATTACGAAAATGGCACTTGACACAGGTGCTACGACCACGCTTGTGTCAGCCGATATTATCAATGCTGGGGTATTCACCAGCTATCGGTGAAACGGTTCGGCTCATTATGGGAGGAAGCATACAGTATGCATCACAAGTAATAGTGCAAATGCTGGAAGCAGCAGATGAGCGAGTAGAAAACCTGCGGATAATCTGCCATGACCTTCCGGAAGAGAGTGGACTTGATGGTCTGTTGGGGTTGAATTTTCTGAGCCATTTCAATACCGAGATTAACTACAGCAATGGTACGCTCATTCTTAAGCCAATTCAAAATGCTCAGCCTTCCGGCATACTTCAGGCATAGTCACAATTAATGCCTACTTGGTCACGTCGTGACATAAAAAAGGCAGGCCCATCCTGAACCTGCCTTCTTAATCTTACACCCGCGAGGCTAATGCGTCAGCATCTTCTTGCGCTCTTCAAACTCCTGTTTGTCAATCTCGCCGCGGGCGAACCGCTCGCGCAAGATATCCAACGCCGACTTACCTTTTTTCATGATCTTTCCTTTGGAATCGGTGTAATCGATAAATACCTTGACACCCCATACAATTAAGACAATGAGTGCTATCCAAAGAATCCAGATGCCAAACATCATGACTATACACCTCCTTCAATTTGTTATAGCCTCGCAGGCCAGGCAAAGAGCCTTTTTCTACTCTGTTTTAGGGTGATGCTTCTCATGTTCACTGGTTCCAGAGTCACTTTTTGAACTGCTACCCATCATGGGACAATCACCATTTTGACCCTGAGACATGGATCCCATTTGCATCATCCCACCACGCATGCCAGACATTTTCATCGATTTTGTCTTCTTCAACTGTTCTGGCGTGAGCACGGCACGAGCATCCAGTTGGGCCTTGAATTCGGTCAATCGAATGTCTGACCTCAGGTCCTCCACTCTTTTGGCCTTTGTTTCAAGGTCTGAGCGCTTGGCTTTCATACCTGTCATGAGTTCATTGAGCTCGAGATTCGCGATTTTCAGGTCTGCCTCTTTTCGAATGACCGCTTTCTGGGTTGTGGTCTTGATTTTTTGGAGCTGCTCAATCTGGGAGTCGTTTAGGCCCAGGGACTCTGCCTGATTTAAGAAAAATCCCTGCATGTGACCCGCGCCCATCATGGGACACATCGAATCACCCATCTGGCACATCATCTTCTGCCCCATCATCTTGTGCATGCCCTGCCCCATCGGCATGCCTTGCATCCCCATTTTTTGTTGCGACATACCTTGCGCCCACATGGGGCTGGCCAATGCAACAGCAATCATGGCCGTCAAGAAAAATTTGAGTGTTCTCATGGTACTATCTCCTTTCTTGATTAGTTAGATGAGAATCTCTTCTGAATTACAAAATTAAACTCGTTCCTTCCTTACGCAACACTCATGCCAGAAAGAAAGGTGCACCTGTTAGAAAAGTATCCGCTCTTTAACTCTGGTAAACTCAGACACTTTTATCCCTTTCAACATTAAAAGATGGTTTGCCGGGATGCTCCTTTTGCAGAATATTTGACAACGCCACTGATGAATACTCTACAGCCCGCACGGGACGAAGCATCCCAGATTGGCACCTACGACTGGCCAGAAGTTTCAAACGCACCGACGTCAGGGCGCGGCAAGAGTTTGACAATGGGAGTTGTCGAAGCTCTTATGAAAAGTGCCACGAGTCAGCTTGAGCGAAACCTTGAGGTATGGGGACTACGTTTTCTCAGGCATCCGTCAGCAGCCGGACTGATCCGTCAAGCGCCGGACTAATGAGCCAGGACTCAATTGGTTGACACTGTCCTTGCTTCAGGGGAGAGTCGGCTTTGGCGTGGGCCAGCCACGCTTGCGCCTGTGGACCGTGCAAAGGCTAAAACAAGGCTTCAGCACTCCAGGGAGGCGGCTCGGCAGGCAAAACGAAGATGGGAAAAAGAAGGCGAGAGAACCCCGTCGTTGGCATAGCCTCCCGAAAGACATCTTCATACCAGGCACGGAGTACGCCGTCACGGGGTCTTGAAGTCTAAGATTCAGCGACTGCACGCTGAGATGTCCCGATGAAAGAGGGGTGTAGGGTTGCGGCACGAAGAAGCAGAACTCAGGCGGCATCTCTAAAGGTCATTTCGACGACTGGCAGCGGAGGAGAAATCTTGTTTGGTAAGCGACGGATTCAGCTCAGAGATTCTGTGGCCCAAACACGGCCTCAAATTGCTGCGGTGTTTTGACCATCCTTCTTTTTTCGAAGTCGAAGAAGACCACGCCTGTCTTGGCTCGAGCAACTTCTCTGCCGCTGGCTTTGCTGGAAATCTTGAAAAAAAAGTCACAACCGTTGCGGTTGATTCCGTCGACTGCAACCTCGAATGTGAGGACTTCGCTGAGGAAGACTTCGCATTTGTACACAACCACGGCATCGACCACAACCAGACCCACGCCCTCAATGTTCAATTCAGAAAAACCGAATTGCTGTAAAAACCGCATTCTGGCTTCGTGAATGAGAGACAAGAACTTGTCGTTGCCGAGGTGGCCACCGTAATTGAGATCGGTGACCCGAACTCTCATTTCCGTGGAAAACTGAAATTTGTCGGGTAGATTTATTTTGACGCGCGCCATGATTTTATCGAGTAGCCGAATAGGTGATTTGCTTCAAACATCCCATAAAAAGCGTTGCACGACCAGGTTGAAAAACTTACGGATTCCGGAACAAATAGGCAACCATTTTTTGGTTTCAGGAGGCTACGATTGGGGACACAAGAAAGTTGACCTTTTTGCAATTTAATCTTATATTCGCATTGCACTCAATTCAATGGCCTTGACAAACAAAAAAGGTGGCAAGTCATGAACCACTCGCTGGATGCGATTTTTAGACCCAAATCTGTGGCTGTGGTTGGGGCTTCAACGCAGAGAGGAGTCCTGGGCAGGGAAATTTTCGACAAGCTCTTAGGTAGCGATTTTAATGGCCCGGTCTACCCGGTTAATCCCAAAGCCCAATACATTCACGCTGTCAAGGCCTATCCCAGAATTTCTGCCATTCCCGATCAGGTTGATTTGGCGGTGTTGGTGGTTCGTAAGGAGTTTGTGTTGGACATCATTCGCGAGTGCGCGGACTGCGGGGTGAAAGGGGTGATCGTCCTGACGGCCGGATTCAAGGAGACCGGGGCCAGAGGGGCGCAAGTGGAGCGGCAAATGGTGGAGATTTTGCAGGCACACCGCATGCGCATGGTGGGTCCCAACTGCATGGGGGTCATCAATACAGAATCCGAAGTGAGGTTGGATGCCACCTTTGCACCGGTTGTGCCCGAACCCGGGAATGTTGGCATCGTCTCGCAGAGCGGAGCGCTGGGGCAGACCATTCTCGAGCACGCCCAGAACTTGAACCTGGGCGTCGCCATGTTCGCCTCGGTGGGTAACAAAGCCGATGTTTCTGGCAACGACCTTTTGGAGTACTGGCGCGACAATCCGCACGTGGAAGTGATTCTTATGTACTTGGAGAGCTTCGGCAATCCCAAGAAGTTCGTGCAGTTGGCCAAACAGGTGAGCAAGAAAAAGCCCATCATCATCGTGAAGTCGGGTAGGACCGTCTCCGGGGCGCGGGCAGCCACCTCCCACACCGGTGCTCTGGCCGGCATGGACGTGGCCTACGACGCTTTGTTTAAGCAGAGCGGTGTCATCCGCGCTGACACCATCGAAGAGATGTTCGACTTTGCGCTGGGCATGGCCAATCTTCCGAGGCCAAAAGGAAACCGGGTGGCCATTATTACCAACGCTGGCGGTCCGGCCATCATGGCGGCTGATGCTTGTGAGAGCCTGGGGCTGGAAGTAGCCAAATTGCGCAACGAAACCAAGGCCAGGCTGCGAGAAAAATTGGTGCCGGAAGCCAGTGTGCAGAATCCCATCGACCTACTGGCCGGCGGCGGTCCGGACGAGTTCCAATTTGCGCTGGATGAAGTGCTTCGGGACAAAAATGTGGACGCCGCCATCGTCATTTTCGTGGCGCCGATCATCACCGATCCAACGCAGGTGGCTCTGAAAATTTCCCAGGTGGCTGCGAAATTCGAAAAACCCGTGCTCGGCTGCTTCATGGGGGTTAAAGGCGTGGCCACAGGGGTCGAGGAGCTGCATCGCCGTAGGATCCCGGCCTATGCCTATCCCGAATCCGCCGCTCGAACATTAGCAGCCATGGTGAAGTACAGTGAATGGCTGAAGAAGAAGACCGGTACAGTCCCGGAGTTTGACGTTGACAAAGAAACCGTTGCAGCTATTTTGGCGCAGGCCATCAGGGAAAATCGTGAAGACCTGAACTTCAGAGAAATCACAAGAATCCTTCGGTGTTATCACATCCCCTTTGTTCAGTCCAGAGTCTGCAAAAATGTGGCGGAGATTTTGACGGCTGCCAGAGAGATGGCGTGGCCTCTGGTCTTGAAGTTGAGTTCCGAAGAAATCATTCACAAAACGGAAGTCGGAGGCGTGAAAGTGGATTTGCGCAGTGAACAGGAATTACAGAACGCCTACCGGCAAATGTTCGCAGCGCTTGAACAGAGGAACATCCCCATGCAGTCGGTTTCGTTTGTGGTGCAAGAGATGTTAGCGGCTGGACGGGAGACCATCGTGGGTTTCCACAGTGTGAAGAATTTTGGCTCGCTGGTGATGTTTGGTCTGGGCGGCATCTACGTGGAAGTGATGAACGATGTTGCCTTCAGAATTGCGCCGCTTACCGACCTGGACGCGGCAAGAATGATTCGGGAAATCAAGGGACGGCCGATCTTAGAAGGCATTCGCGGAGAAGCGCCCGTGCACCTTGGCATCATCGAAGAGACGCTGCTGCGACTTTCGCAACTGACCCTGGACTTCCCACAGATCGTGGAAATGGACATCAATCCCTTCCTGGTCTTCCCTGAGAAAGCCAAATGCAGAGGCGTCGACGCCAGAATGCGCATCGCTAAAAACGATTGATATTTGCTGTGTCCAACTTAGTAGAGAAGCTCTGATAAAAAAAACACCACCACCTTGGTTGCTGGTAACTTTGGTCTCGTTGCGCTCGTTTAGTTAGAAGGCTCGTGTAAACACTTCAGAGCAAGAAAAATGGAATAAAAAATTTATCATGGAGTATTACCGGTAGAGGAAAGGATCTAACGTTAGCTGCGCCGTGCACTGATGGAATCGCGTGAAGAAAAACAAGTATTGAAGTACATCAAAAAAGCCCTTGCAGGTGAGTCGAAAGCCTTTGAGTGGATCGTCCGTGCGTATCAAAAACGCATCTATTACGCCGTTCTGCAAATGGTCATGAATCATGAAGACGCCAACGATATCATCCAGGATACGTTTGTCAAAGCGTTTACCAAGCTGGACACCTACAATAAGGAATACCCCTTTTACCCATGGTTGTATCGCATTGCGATTAACACGACGCTCAATCATCAGAAACAGAAGAAGCGCAATCAGTTGTTGTCTCTGGACGATTCCAATGGCAATCACCAGGGGGAGCTGGCCATGGAGGCCGAGCAGGTTAACGAAATGGAGAAGAATGAGCTGATCGTAGAGGTCAGGCGAGCGTTGCGGCAAATTCCTGCTGAACAACGCATTGTCTTCATGTTGCGGGTCAAAGATGAATTGAGTTACCAGGAAATCAGTGAGTATCTGGAGATTTCCATGGGTACGGTCATGTCGAGATTATCTCGTGCCCGCGAAAAGCTGCGGGCGCTGCTAAGCAACTATTTAGAGAAGAAGGATGTTGAGGTTAACCGATGAATTGCATTGATTGTAAATCCAGGATGCAGCTTTATCTGGACCAGGCGCTTCCCCGTGAGGAGAGCAAGCAGATGCTCGAGCATTTGAAGGCTTGTCCGGATTGCAACAACGAGTATCAGACTTTGCAGAGAGTGGACGCCCTGGGCCGATTGGAGGTTTTTCCAGGGCCACCGTCGGAATATTGGGACACGTTGCCACAGCAGATCACCCGTCAACTTCCGCGCAGAGAACTGATCAAAGTCTCCAGGAAAACAATTCCGTTGCGGCCCAAGTTCCTTTTTTCAGGGCGATTGCGGGCGGGGCTTGCTGTGGCCCTTGGCATTGTCGCGTTAGTCCTCTTAATGCGAAGAAGCCATTGGCTCGATCAGGACGGCCCTGAGGTGCCTGGCAATCCAGGCGTGACAGTGAAATCGACTACCCAACAAGTCCCACCAATTAACTCGTTGCGTAAACGGGAAAGCAGCGACAAAACGCGGCACACCACAACCAGAGTTGCTGAAAGACCTGACGGATTCCGGTCGCACAAAAACATGGACGCTACGGCCAACCCGCCGGATTCTCACCCACAGCAACCAAAGTCCTCGCGTGGAATGTCGGAAGGTGTGGCGCAAAAGCAGCCTGAGCCGGTCCAGGACGTGTCACAAGAGTTGCAGGAGCCTGCGACGGTGAATGCCCTGGCAGGACTGAAGGAGGTGAGAAAAGCCAAACCTTCGCCTCTGACCACTATTGAGTCACCCAAAAAGCTTACCCAACTGTACCCAATTCCCAGGGATGAATTGGCGTTGTCCGTTTCCAAAATGGTTAAGGAAACGGCTTCCAATTCAAGGAGGCACGTGCCCAACCAGTTTGCCCTGAATGTCGGTCGAGAGGTTCCGTCGGACCAAACCTCTCAGGACCACAAGCAGCTTGGTGAGACCGACTCGAGACAAGACGATTTTGCTGAAACCCTGTGGTTGGTGCAAGAGAGCACAACCCTTGAGGAAAAACGGAACATCTGGCTGTCTTATATTGCCAGAGAACAGGCCCCCACCTACCGTTCTCTGGGTGTTTATCATTTGGCCCGGGTCCTAACCCAACGAGTTGAGCAGTCGAAGAACAAAGAGAAGGCCCTCCAGGCTCTCAACTTTTTCCGGAAACACGAAAAGTCGTTGCGACCTTTAATGGGAGGCCGGCAGTACGAACTCGAGCTGAACGCATTCACCGCCGTACTTGACGGCCGTTGACCAGACCCGAACTATACTATTATGTCTCATTTCTTGCATCGGTCAGGCCAGTCATCCGGCGGCTGCCGGCCGGCCCTTGACGGGCCCGTTAGAGGTCCGGCCTTTGACGGACGCCCGACTGACAAAAGTGCAAAAAGAAATGGAACGCGGATTGCACGGATTTAACTGATCCGAACGGATTAGCCCGATTTAATCTGTTTGAGGCAGTCAGTCTGAACGGTATAGCTCATCAACCGTTTAATTTGTACAAGAAACAAATCCGCGTAAATCCGTTCGATCCGTAAAATCCGTGTTCCATTCGTTTGCGGCTGCGCCGCGCTAGGGCTACGAAACTGTTTTTAGAAAACCCGTGCTCCTGGTGACGCAAACGACTCATTAATGAGACCAGACCTCCTTGCTCCTCCCCCTCCTTCTTTTAGCCGTGAAAAGGCTGTGCGTTCTTGCACGGCCTTTTCTTTTTGAGTTGATTTTGTGCTAAATTTTCAGTAATGTTTAAGCACAATGATCACTGAACCTGAGTTAGAAACAAACCTTAGCTTGCGAGCATGAACCCTGTGGACCTGAACGCTTCCGATCTCCAGGGGCTGGTCGCAACGGCTTTGGCTGAAGATCTCGGCAGCCGAGGCGATGTGACTTCCGATTGGTTGCTGCCCGATGAAACAAAGGGCACCGCGGTCATCGTTGCCAAACAGGAAGGCATCATTGCCGGTCTTCCGGTTGCCCAGAAGGTGTTTGAGACTGTGGATCAGGAGCTCGTTTTTACCCCATTCGTCCGGGACGGAGATCGCCTCCAGAGGAACACAAAGGTCGCTCAAATTGCCGGCTCTGCAAGAGGCATTTTGACTGCGGAACGGACTGCACTGAACTTTTTGCAAAGACTGTCCGGCATTGCAACTCTAACCTCGCAATATGTGGCACAAACACAGGGCACCAAAGCCAGAACCCTGGACACCAGGAAAACAACCCCTGGGTTGCGCCACCTGGAAAAATACGCGGTACGCATGGGCGGCGGGCTAAATCACAGAATGGGATTGCACGACATGGTCCTGATTAAGGAGAATCACATTGAGGCGGTGGGAAGCTTAGCCAGGGCCGTGACATTGGTGCGGGAACGGTCGAGTCGCGACAACTTGCAATTGAGCGTTGAGGTGGAAACGCGCACTTTACAAGAAGTAAGCGAAGCCCTTGAATCGCAGGTGGACAGAATCATGTTGGACAACATGCCATTGAGCGAAATACAAGAGGCCGTGCGGCTGGTCGGCGGAAAGGTGGAGGTGGAGGTTTCCGGTGGCGTTACCCTGGCAAATGTGCGCGCCATCGCGGAAACCGGCGTGGATTACATTTCCGTCGGTGCGCTCACTCATTCCGCGCCAGCTTTGGATTTGTCGCTGTTAATGGGGCGTTGAAGTCCAGGCAGTTTTGTGAATCATCACACGGGAATCTAAACGTGAGTAGTTCGATGTTAAAAAAGATCGACCACATTGGAATTGCGGTTGCTGATTTGGATCCAGCCGTCCAGAAGTACAGTAAAATAACCGGCCGTGAACCCGAGCATAAGGAGATCGTGAGCGAGCAAAAAGTGGCCACGGCTTTTTTCCCGATAGGAGAAGTACGTCTGGAACTGCTGCAAGGCACGCAGCCAGATTCGCCGATTTCCAGGTTCATCGAAAAGCGCGGTGAAGGGTTCCACCACATCTGCTTTGAAGTGGAAGATCTCGACCAGTCGGTTGCGGCCCTCTCCCGGTTGGGTTTGCAATTCATCGAGGGAGTTTCGCGCAAAGGTGCCGGGGACGCTCAGGTCGCTTTCATTCATCCTAAAAGCACGGGCGGCATTTTGATTGAATTGGTGCAATACCCCAAAGAAAAATAAACTGAAAGAATGAACACCGCACTCCCGGCAGTACAGAACCATTCGCTGCTGGAAAAGTTGAAAAGCGTTCCGCGCAAGCCTGGCTGTTATCTGTTCAAAGACCGGAAGGGAAAGATCATCTACATCGGCAAAGCCAAGGTGCTGCGCAACCGCGTGCGCTCCTACTTTCAAGACGGTCGCCTGGAAGGCCCAAAGCTGCTTCGATTAAAAGCCAGGATTTCTGACTTTGAAACTATTGTTACGGATACGGAGATGGAAGCCTTGATTCTCGAGATGAACCTGATCAAGGAGTACAAGCCACGCTACAACATCAACCTCAAGGACGACAAGAGCTATCCTTATATTCGGGTCACCAACGAACGCTTTCCACGGATTTTCCCAACGCGCAGGATTATCAAGGACGGGTCGCGCTACTTCGGGCCTTACACCGATGTTGGGGCCATGCGCAACCTGTTGAAATCGCTCAAGCGCATTTTTCCCGTGCGAAGCTGCAACTATGATCTGACTGAAGATGCGGTTGCCAAAAAAAAATACAAGCTCTGCCTGGATTACCACATCAAGAAATGTGACGGCCCTTGCGAAGGTCTGGTCGGCGAGGCAGAGTATAACCGCATGGTAGATCAGATCGTCAACTTCGTCAACGGCAAGAACGGTCAGGTGGTCACCGAACTCAAAGACAAAATGTGGAAGTTGGCCGAAGCCAAGAGATTCGAAGAAGCTGCCCGCGTTCGCGACCAGATTCAGTCGGTCGAGAATTTTCAATACAAGCAAAAAGTCGTCACAGACGATTTGAAAGACCGGGATTTCGTGGCAGTGGCCGTGGAGGACGAACATGCTTGTGGCGTTGTTTTCAAGGTACGCGACGGTAAAATATTGGGGCGCCAGCATTTCTATTTGAACGGCGTCGAGGGGGAAACATTTGCGGACGTGGTTTCGTCCTTCCTGAAGCAGTTCTACCTCAAGGCGGATTTCATCCCAGAAGAAATATTCCTGCCGGTGGCCATCGAAGACATTGAGCAGATCGAACGTTGGTTGACGGAAAAGCGGGCGGCCAGAGTGAAACTGGTCGCACCGCAGAAAGGGCAGAAGGCAAAACTGATCGACATGGCCCTGAAGAACGCGCAACTGTTGCTGCAAGAATTGCAACTTCAGGCGCAAAAATCCAGGGACTACATTCATCACAACGTGAAGTCCTTGCAACGCGACCTGCGTCTCAAGCGACCGCCTCGCCGAATTGAATGCTTCGACATTTCCAACATCCAGGGGAGCGATCCAGTGGCTTCCATGGTTACGTTTGTCAACGGTAAACCCAGGAAAAGCGACTACCGCAAATTCAAGATTCGTGTAAAACAGAGTCCGGACGATTTCGCCATGATGGCCGAGGCCGTTAGCCGGCGTTATTCTGGGTCCCTGGCAAAAAAACTGGAAACCCCGGACCTGGTCTTGATCGACGGCGGGAAGGGGCAATTGTCCACTGTTGTCAGCGTTTTTAAACAGCTCAACCTGGCGGGACAGGCAGTGGCAGCCCTGGCCAAAAGGCTGGACGAAGTGTTTTTACCCGGAGCCCCTGAACCACAAAATATCCCGAAAACCTCGTCCGGGCTGAAATTGTTGCAGCAAATCCGAGACGAAGCCCACCGCTTTGCCGTCACCTACCATCGCACCCTGAGGAAGAAGCGCACGGCCAGGTCGGCCCTGGATGCCATTGCCGGCATTGGGCCAACACGGCGAAATGGCTTAATCAAGTATTTTGGCTCTGTTAAGAATATTAAAGAAGCCACCGTGGATGAATTGGAAATGGTAGAAGGGATTACCAAAGAGCTCGCCAGAAGGATTTGGGATCATTTTCACAAGATACCGTCAGACGATTCCGGATCGAGGTCGGCAACGATATGAAGACTTCCGGTAGTCGATACATATTACTTTTGCAACCTATCTTGTTTCAGAAAGCCAAATTCTTCATTGGCAATGTAATAAGAAATCCGCTTATGGACAAGACTTGTTTAGAAAGCTAAAATATTGCATTGCATGCTCAATTTTCTTACTTTTGGGAGCGAAACTTATTGTCATAAGAAGCTCACCACTAAAAAGGTGTTAAAATATGATTGATCTAAAAACAGTTGACCAGCTTAAACAAGCGTCCATCGAAGAACGGCTCAAGATTATCGAACTCATTCTTCAATCCCTCAAAGAAGATATTAAACAAAAACCTAAAATTGCGGCAACACGATTCAAATCTTTCAAGGTTCGCAAATTTAGTTTGGGTCAAGAGGTTCATGTGGATCGTGAGGATTTATATTCGGAAAGAGGATTATAGAGCATGTTTGCGATTGACACCAATCTTCTGGTCTACGCTCACAATGAGGATTCTGAATTCAACGAAGCAGCAACTTCATTCTTGGAGAGAGTTGTAAATGAGCGAGACGAAGAAGGAAATCTCTCCGTCTGTATTCCCTCACAAGTATTGACAGAGTTTGTCAATGTGATTACACGACAGCGTTTGGAGAAGCCACTATCACTTTCGCAGGCAATCGAGGCAGTAAATGACTATCTCAAGGTAGGTATCAAGATAATTCATCAACGTGAAAACCAAATTCAGACTTTTTTGGAATTGCTCGGTTCTCTAAGCTCTCGCAAGAAAGTCTTTGATGTGGCTCTTGCTGCAACACTAAAGGACAATGGCATATCAGGACTTTACACAGTCAATGCCAATGATTTTTATGAATTTGATTTTTTGGAAGTTCTGAATCCATTGGAATCTGAAACACAGGAGTCTAAGTAGCTGTCATTAAAAGAGAGGATCTAACAACAACTGGTGTGGATTTGCAGGCTCTGGATTCCTGGGTTGTATTTGTGCACTCTCAAAGTTATTTTGTAGCAGCCACAGGGTCTCCTTTTCTTCGCCCCATTTAAACACATCCGTTATTGAAAAAATTTGAGCGTATGTTAAATAGATGAAGAAAATTGCACCCATCGTTTTTTTGCTCCTTTTGTTGACACCGATGAGCCTACCTGGCCGTGGCGGCAAAAAATACGATCCGACAACTCTGGTCTTTCCGTCATTCCTGCACACCATGGGCGTCCGCAAAGCCACCAAATTGCACTTCATGATTTACACCAAAAACAAAGTCAAGGTGCGCGATCCGCAAGGCATTGCCGTGGTGCGGCTGAGAAGCTGGGATGATCCCAACAACAAAAAGGACGACGACGAAGTAACCGGCTATGGGGTTAATTCTGGTGAGAACGTTGTCGTCTACAACACGTCCATGACCGGCATCAGTATTTACGGTTTGAAACAGAAAGGAGAAAAAGCGCTCAATCACCCCATGGGAATTGCCGCCAACGCGGAAGGAGATGTTTACGTAGCCGACACAGGCAACCACCGAATTGTGCGCTTGAAGAACCCAAAAAGGAAGCTGCAGTTTGTGCGCGGAATTGGTGGCGAAGGGGCTTTGCCAGGGCAGTTCAAATCCCCGACCGGGGTTGCCCTGGATTCCAATGGCATGGTTTATGTCTGCGATACCGGCAACCACCGCATTCAAATACTGCGACCCGACGCCAGGTTACACCTGTGGTTTGGCGAGCAAGGGGTTGAAGACGGGCAACTCTGGCATCCTTCCGGCATTGCTGTCACAGACCACGGCCAGCCCTGGTCGTTCTACAAAGATGCCTTCATCGCCTTAATCGATCTGGACCATACCAGGCTACAAAAATTTACTCTGGACGGCAAGTTTGTCAAAGCCATCCGGCTAAAAGACTTCGGCTACCAAAGCGGCCAGTTGGCGTATCTGGCCTTAGACTATTACAGCAACATCTGGGTCACGGATTTTGAAAACCATTGCATTCACAAGTTCGACGGGAATTTGAACTATCTGACCTCTTTTGGTCGCTTTGGTAAAGACGACAAGGAATTCAACGAACCGCGGGGCATCGCTATTTACAGAAGATTTGGCCAGGTGTTTGTAGCAGAAAAAGAATCGGCGCAATATTATTGGATCGGTACCGACGTGTTCAATTTCCGCGGTCACTGGGACGCTGAAAAAAAACTCGTGGTGCTCGACTTTTTCCTCACCGAGCCTTCTTACATCACTTTGAGCGTTAAACGGGACCAGGGTCCAACTGTCAAAGTCTTTGAAAAAGCAAAATACTTCTCCGGCCATCGACGAATTTATTTAGACGAGCACTGGAAACGGATTCCAGAGCACAGAGTCGAGAATTCAAAGGCTTACGGAAATGGCGTTTCAGACAAGCTGCAATCCATACCAGAGGGCACCTACAAACTCAAGCTGAAAGTCGAGGCCACTTATTCTTCCTACAAATACTTTTCGAAAGAAGTAAAAACCGAGCTCCGGATCGATTAGTTTGTCCGTCTTAACCCGGCAAGCCGGGAATTCGTGTGGCACGCCGATAACTTAAATTACAAGAGACGCTGCGCAATCGAGACGATTGCGTTACGTCCGACAGAGCGTTTCCTGAAAGCGCTGTGCGAGTCATCCCGAGTAGGTCACTGTTGTTCAAGTGACCGTATCGAGGGCATCGTCCTGAGCCCGACGAAGGGGTAACGGGCGTCGCCCTTCGATACGTTTCGACCAAAAACCGATCGGGACTACTCAGGACGACTCCCTTTAGGATCAAAGAGAATCAACTGTCGTTCCGCTCCAAAGAAGCGTATCCTAAAAGCCGAAAGCGAAGAAGGGAACAAAATTGCATTTGTCTGGTAAAAATTAGCCTGAAACACCAACTTGACCAATGAGACACCCAAACAAGACAATTTCAGTTAGCTTGATTGCACTGGTTCTGCTTCTGAATTTCCCCGCGGGCCTGGTCAATCTTTGTCAGTCCACGACTCAGGGGATGACTAAAACGACGTGTTGCCAAGGGCGAATGGTGGTGGCGCACGTGCAAGGTAAAAGCAATATCACAAGGACTTCTTGTTGCTGCAATTTCTCGACAGATGGGAAGCGGCGTTCCCCTTTGGTACACATCGCCGTAACCGACAACGGGAAAAATAGGAACAATGAGAAGGCGTTCAAGAAAATTTCTCTGCAACCCGGGCTCACCCACAGGCAAGCGCCTGTCTCCCTTTCAAAAACAAACCTGTTGTTTCAACTCAAGGTCAACTTAGACCTAAAAATCTTCACTCTCACCTCCTCCCTTTTGATCTGATTTCTTCGCTCTTGGCTGTTTAGGCCCGTTTTCAACTCGGGCTGAGCAAGCGAACGCAAAGCACCCCGAATCAAAGGGTCTGCCATAAGCTTGGCCTCAGCTCGAATCAAGATTGTGCAACGGCGTCCACGATCAACAAACAGTTCTATGTACTTTTGGGCCAGGCTTCCCGGAAATCTCCTGACTCCGAGGAGGTTTCAGAGCGACTCAGGCCAGGGCTATCTGGTGGGTTGAAAAACCTGCATCCGATCCCGCGGAATGAATAGGAAGACGAGGCCCCGTCGGCGCAAAAGCCAATGGGAAAAATGTAGAATATTGTCCACATGTTTAGAGTCGGTGTGGAATAGTAGTCAAACGCTCGAATCCTCGCGTGGAGAAAAATATTGGTTAGAACAGGCTAATTCACTTATTAAGCTGACAGTTGCAGCAACAAAAAATCGTTTGAAAAAAAATGGTATAGTTTTTGGCATATTGCGCAAACAATAATCCGCAACGAAGTCTGTTTGAACGATGAGCATAAAAGAGAGTTATTGATCATTTGGAGGTAAGTGTATGAATAGACCTATTTTAATATGGGTGACGATATTTTTAGTATTTACTGTGGCACACGACTGTGTCTTCGCTCAAAACAATGGCAAAGGTCTTTCTCTACAAAAACTGATCGAGGAAGCGTTGGAGAGAAACCCTGAGATTAAGTCAGCGCAACGTCTTTGGCAAGCCACCGAACAGAAGCCCGCACAGGTTTCTACGCTGCCGGACCCGGTATTTAGCTATTCCCGCTTTGGCAAAAGTGTGGAAACCCGCGTGGGGCCGCAGGAGAATGTGTTTGCGCTGTCGCAGAAAATTCCTTTTCCGGGCAAATTAGGCTTGAAAGGAAAAATGGCCGGGCAAGACGCCTTGTCGCAACAGCAAGCGTATGAAGCCACCAAAAGGGATGTCATTTTCAAAGTTAAGAACGCTTACTACGATTTGTATTGGGTTGACCAGTCCATAGGCATTTTGGAACAATATCTGAATTTGTTGCAAGATTTCACCCGTGTGGCGGAACGAAAGTACGCCACCGGGCAGGGCATTCAGGCAAGCGTTCTTAAATCGCAGGTCGAGATTTCAAGTACACTGGAAAGAAAGCTCCGTTTTGAGAAAGTGCGGCACGGGATTGTGGCGCACCTGAACGCGCTTGTGGACAGACCGCAGAATGCTGAATTGGGAAGGGCGACTCAAATCGACTCAGCCCGCCTGCATTTAGACCAGGACGCTTTGGTCCAACAAGCCTTGTCAGACCGGCAGGAGCTCATGTCGATTCAAGCCATGATCGGGAAGAGCCAATTCATGCGAAGTCTGGCAAAACGAAACTACCTGCCTGATTTCACTCTAAAGGCTAATTACATCGATGTTGCAAAAGGAGTAAGCGTCGCTGCCGATGCGGGTAAGAATGCCTGGTCTGTGATGCTCGGCCTGAATTTGCCCATCTGGCTGGGCAAGCGCAACGCTGCAGTTCGGGAAGCGGATGACATGCTTGCCTCAAACAAACTGAAGTACGAAGATTTTCTTAACCAGGTGGAAGCTGAAATCAGGGATTTTTACTACCAGCTCGACGTCACCGGTGAGACCCTGGATTTGTATGAGCAAGGACTCATCGCTCAGGCCGAGAGCAGCCTGGCGTCCTCTCTGGCCAGCTACCGGACCGGTAAGCTGGATTTCTTGAGCCTTTTGGACGCTGAGCGCATGCTGTTGCACTTGAGGTTGGGATATGTCAAAGAGCTGTCGAATTACCAGAAGGAGTTAGCGGCGTTGGAGCGCACAGTTGGAGGCCAGTTGCCCCAATAGCCACACGGAAGAGCCTCTTTAACCAAAGAAACGCTTTTAGCAAGGAGAGTAAAACATGCTAGATCTTATGATTCTGAAGAAACAACGTCGGTCTGTTGTCCTGGCTCTGACGGTCTTGCTTCTAACTGGGGCTTGTGGCAAGCGTGAGCATGAGCAGACGGCTGCTTCCGGTAAGGAGCCAGCAAAAGCCGAGGCATCGGCGCCGCAGATGAGCGCAGACCATGAGCAAGCTGGCACGATGAAAATGGACATGAAAATGAAAAAAAGCACACCATCACAGGACTCGGCGGACAAGAAAGGGAAAAAGATTCTGTATTGGCGTGCGCCCATGGACCCCACCTACATTTCGGACCAACCGGGCAAGTCGCCCATGGGGATGGATCTGATTCCGGTTTACGAAGGCGAAGAAGTCGCTTCCGGCTCCACAATTTCAATCGATCCGGTAACCGTGCAAAACATGGGCGTCCGTACTGCACGGGTGAGGCGTCAGCCATTCAGCCGTGTTATCAGAACTGTTGGACATATTGACTATGACGAGGAAACATTGTACAACATCAACCTCAAGTTTCATGGCTGGATAGAGAAGCTCTATGTGGACCGCACCGGAGAGCCGGTAAGGAAAGGGCAGGCGCTGCTCAAGGTTTACTCTCCGGAGCTGGTTTCGACGCAGGAAGAATATCTCCTGGCTTACAAGAACCGGCAGCAATTGGCCAATAGCTCGTTTGCCCAGGTGAGCAAGGGGGCTGAAAGTCTGCTGGCGTCGACGCGTCAAAGACTGCAGTATTGGGACATTTCCGACGAGCAGATTGCAAAGCTGGAAAAGACCGGGCAGGTCAACAAAACATTGACCATCTACTCGCCGGCGGACGGAGTCGTGGTGCACAAGAATGCCGTCGAGGGAATGTACGCCATGGAAGGTGTCAACCTGTTTCGCATCGCTGACCTCACAAAGATATGGGTCTATGCTCACATCTTCGAGTACGAACTGCCCTGGATTAAGGTTGGGCAACAGGTAACCATGGAATTGCCCTATGTTCCCGGGCGAAAATTTACAGGAAGGGTGGATTACCTGTATCCTTATCTGAACGCCAAAACCAGAGACGTAAAGATTCGCATCATATTTAACAATCCAACGCTGGAGCTGAAGCCACAAATGTATGCCAACATAACGATTGAATCCAGCGCTGGCGACAACGTGTTGGTGGTCCCGGGTGAAGCAGTCATTCGCTCTGGTGTGCGCAACCTGGTTTTTCTCGATCTGGGAAATGGAAAATTTCGCCCGCAGGAAGTCGTGTTGGGCCCTGAAGGCGACGACGGCCTGGTGGAAATCGTTTCGGGCTTAGAGGAAGGCCAGGGGATTGTCACCAGCGCACAATTCATGTTGGACTCTGAAAGTCGTTTACGCGAAGCGATTCAAAAGATGCTGGAAGTCAAAAAAGCTGCTCAACAAAAAATGGAATAAGGGAAATAATATGCTCTCGGGAAACGCTCCTTGTTCGTCTTTTACGAATAAAACGACCCACTTTGGCTGTAGGGTGCTATTTGGCACGTGGGGCTACAAGGGACGCTGGAGCGTCCTGTGTTCGTCCCCACGCAGAGCATGGGAACGAGGGCTACGGTCACTTGAGAAGCAGCGACCTACTCGGGATGACTCGCACAGTGCTTCTGAGACACCGGGCTTTACTAAACTTCGGAAGGTTAGTAAAGCTGAAAATGAGTTCCTTCCATTCAGAACTGCGATAGCCGTGAAATTCAAAAAAGCGTTTAGATTGAAAAATTCATGAACAACGAAGCGCGAATTTACTGAAGAATAGAGGACTGAAAATGTTAGAAAAGGTGATAGAATGGTCAGTCAACAACCGGTTCATGGTGATATTGGTCACATTGTTTGTCATTCTGATCGGCGTAATAGCCATGCTGCGAACACCGGTTGACGCCATCCCGGATTTGTCTGATGTGCAAGTGATCGTTTTTACGGAATTTCCAGGTCAGGCACCGCAGGTAGTGGAAGACCAGGTGACCTATCCGCTGACCACGTCCATGCTGGCAGTGCCGCGCGCCAAGGTGGTGAGGGGATACTCTTTTTTCGGATTTTCCATGGTTTACATCATTTTTGAGGACAACACCGATCTCTACTGGGCGCGCAGCCGGGTGTTGGAATATCTCAATTACGTTTCAAAGAGACTGCCGCCAGGGGTCACCCCCACGCTCGGACCGGACGCCACCGGCGTGGGCTGGGTGTATGAATACGCCTTAAAGAGCGATCGCCATGATTTGGCGCAACTGCGCTCCATTCAGGACTGGCTGCTGCGCTACGAATTGACCACGGTGCCGGGTGTGGCTGAAGTGGCCAGCATCGGAGGCTATGTCAAGCAGTACCAGGTCGAGGTCGATCCCAACAAATTGCTGATATATGACATTCCCCTGCAAAAAATAAAAATGGCCATCAAGAATGCCAACAACGACGTGGGCGGCCGCCTGGTGGAAATGGCGGAAACCGAATTCATGGTCAGAGGGCTGGGGTACATTAAGTCGGTAAGTGACCTGGAAAAGGTTACGCTGGGAGTGGACAATCGCGGGGTGCCCATTACGCTGAAACAAGTCGCCCATGTACAGCTCGGGCCTGAATTGCGTCGTGGACTTTCGGAACTGAATGGCGAAGGCGAAGTGGTGGGCGGCATCATCGTCATGCGTTACGGAGAAAATGCCTTGAAGACCATCGACGGCGTGAAGGCCAAGCTCGAACAACTTAAGAAGAGCTTGCCCAAAGGGGTAGAAATCGTACCGGTGTACGACCGCTCCGGTTTGATCGAACGCGCTATTGAGAATCTGCGAGGCAAACTTGTCGAAGAAAGTATTGTGGTGGCGCTGGTGTGTATAATTTTTCTGCTGCACTTTCGCAGCGCCTTCGTGGCGATTTTCACGCTACCGGTCGGCATTCTGATCGCCTTCATGATCATGCACCGGCAGGGCATTAACGCCAACATCATGTCGCTGGGGGGCATCGCCATCGCCATCGGCGCCATGGTGGACGCTGCCATCGTCATGATCGAGAATGCGCATAAACATATCGAGCACGATACCGGCAAGAATCACTGGCAGATCATCATCGACGCTTCCAAGGAAGTGGGCCCGGCTCTCTTCTATTCCCTGCTCATCATCACCATCTCGTTTGTGCCGGTTTTTACCTTACAGGCGCAAGAGGGCAGATTGTTCAAACCTCTTGCATTTACCAAAACCTATGCCATGGCGGCCTCTGCCTTGCTGGCCATCACCATCGTGCCGGTGCTCATGGGCTACTTTATCCGTGGTAAGATCATGCCGGAGGACAAAAACCCGGTCAACCGCTTCTTGATCTGGATCTACCTGCCGGTGATCAACCTGGTGCTTCGCTTCAAGAAGACCGCGCTGCTGGTAGCGACAGCGATTCTGCTGCTCAGCCTGTGGCCGCTGTCGAAGCTTGGTTCGGAATTCATGCCGCCCCTATACGAAGGCGATCTGCTTTACATGCCGACCACCGATCCTGGCATAAGCATTACCAAAGCCAAGCAGCTCTTACAGCAGACCGACAAGATCATCAAGAACCAGTTTCCCAATGAAGTACACCACGTTTTCGGCAAGGTTGGTCGTGCGGAAACGGCCACCGACCCGGCACCGCTTTCCATGATGGAAACCACCATCATGCTGAAGCCAGAAGATGAGTGGAGTCCCGGGATGACACCGAAGAAGCTGGTCGATTCTTTGAACGCGGCCATTCATTTTCCCGGCCTCACCAATGCCTGGACCATGCCAATCAAAACGCGAATCGATATGCTGGCCACAGGCATTAAGACGCCGGTGGGCATTAAGCTCATGGGGGACGATCTCTCGGTGCTGGCTGATCTGGCGCAACAGATCGCCACGGTGCTCACCAACGTACCGGGTACGCTCAGTGTGTTTCCCGAAAAGGCGGTCGGCGGCAATTATCTGGATTTTAAAATCAAACGCGATGAAACCATGCGGTATGGCCTTAATGTGGGGGATGTTCAAGATGTCATCAAGAGTGCCATCGGCGGCATGAACGTCACACAAACGGTCGAAGGGCTTGAACGCTACCCGGTCAACGTTCGTTACAGCCGCGAGCTTCGGGACAACATCGGGGCCTTGCAGCGCGTGCTCATCTCCACGCCCACGGGCGCTCAGATTCCCATCACCCAGGTGGCCGACATTCAAATCAAGAAGGGGCCGCCGGTCATCAAGAGCGAAAACTCGCGGCGCTCTGCGTGGATCTATGTCGATTTAAGCAACATCGATGTTGGCACCTATGTGGCCAGAGCGAAAAAAGTGGTCGAAGAACGGATCAATCTGCCCACCGGTTATACCATGTTGTGGAGCGGGCAATACGAATACATGCAGCGCGCCAAAGAACGAATGAAATTAGTGGTTCCTGTCACATTGGTGATTATCTTTGTACTCCTGTTCCTCAATTTCAAGAATGTGGTTGAAAGCGTCGTCGTCATGTTTTCACTTCCGTTTGCACTGATAGGCGGCATCTGGCTCATGTATCTGCTGAATTATGACTTTAGCGTGGCCGTCGGGGTCGGTTTCATTGCGCTCGCAGGGGTAACTGCTGAAATTGGGGTCATCATGCTGACCTACCTGGATCGAGCCTATGAGCAGCGAATCAGCAGCGGGAAAATGCAGCACAAATCGGACTTGATCCAATCGATTCTCGAAGGGACCAGCATGCGCTTACGACCCATTTTCATGACCGTGACCGCCATTATCGCAGGACTTCTGCCCATCATGTGGGGGCATGGCACCGGTTCGGATGTCATGAAGCGGATCGCAGCGCCCATGGTTGGCGGAATGATGTCCTCGACCGTCTTAACCCTGCTCGTGATTCCGGCCATTTACTTCATCTGGAAAAGCTGGGAGAATCGCAAACGGTGGGTGGCGGAACAGAAGTAATGCAGATTTGAATGTCTGCTCATCAGAAAGTGAAGTGTTTCAAATGTTGGAAAGGAATTTGTCATGAATGCAGTAGCCAGTGGCTTGTTGCTGTTCGCGTTCGTCCTCGCTGGATACGGAACCTGGGCGGCTTTTTATGGGGGGCGTTGGCAGCAGGAGCGCATGATTCTCAGTGCACGACGCAGCGCTGTGGCCTTGTTTGCTATCACGACCCTCATTATTCTGGCGTTAGCTTACGCTTTTGTCACGCGCGATTTCTCATTGGAGTACGTTGCTCACTACTCCAGTCGAACTTTGCCCATGTTCTATACCGTTGCTGCGGTTTGGGCAGGCCAGGCCGGGTCGCTTCTCTTGTGGGCCTGGCTGTTGACGGTGTTTGCGGCGCTCGTCGTCTGGCAAAACCGACATAAAAATCGTGAGCTGTTGCCGTATGTACTCGCCGTTATGTTCTTTACCGCGTTCTTTTTCTTTGGTCTCATGGTCTATGCCACCAGTCCATTCAAACCGTTGCCACAGCCAGTTGCTGACGGCAACGGGCTGAATCCCATGCTGCAAAATGTCGGCATGGTTATGCATCCGCCGACGCTCTACCTGGGGTACGTTGGCTTCATCGTCCCCTTTGCCTTTGCCATCGCTGCCCTGATCACGAAACGGCTGGATGCGCAGTGGATTCGCTCTACGCGGCGTTGGGCCTTGTTCGCCTGGTTGTTCTTGACACTTGGCAATCTTTTTGGCGCCAAGTGGGCGTATGTCGAATTGGGCTGGGGAGGCTACTGGGCCTGGGATCCGGTTGAAAACGCATCGTTCATGCCATGGCTCACTGGCACAGCCTTCTTGCACTCGGTCATGATTCAGGAAAAGCGCGGCATGCTCAAAGTGTGGAACCTGACCCTGATCATTATTACCTTTGCGCTTACGATTTTTGGTACATTTATCACTCGTAGCGGCATTATTTCTTCCGTGCACTCTTTCGGACTCTCCAATCTCGGTCCTATCTTCATGATTTTTCTTGCAGTAGTGCTTGTGGGTGCATTTGGTTTGCTGTGGGTACGGCGACCCTATTTAAAGAGCACGAACAAATTGGATGCGCTTTGGTCACGAGAGTCGAGCTTCTTGTTTAACAATCTCTTTCTCGTCGGCATGACTTTCGCCATCTTCTGGGGTACGATTTTCCCCATCATTTCGGAAGCCGTACGAGGCGTCAAAATTACCGTTGGGCCGCCATTTTTTAATCAGGTTAACGTGCCTATTGGCCTTGCGTTGCTGGCTTTGACGGGCATCTGCCCGCTCATTGCCTGGCGCAAGGCTTCGCAACGGAATTTGCGGCGCAGCTTCACCATCCCAATGTCAGCGTCGATTGTGAGTGCGGCGGGATTCTACCTTCTGGGGGTGCACTCACTCTATCCCCTGATGTCTTTTGTGCTCTCTGTGTTTGTGATGACCACGATTATCATGGAGTTTTCGCGGGGCACAGCGGCAAGAGCGCGCATTTCAGGTGAGAATCTGTTACGTGCCTTGTACGATTTGGTCATGCGCAACAAACGACGTTATGGGGGTTATGTCATTCATATTGGCATCGTCATGATTTTTGTCGGCATCACCGGTTCCAGCGCTTTTCAAAAAGAGCAAGCTGCCAGCCTCAAACCTGGAGACGCCATTGAAGTCGCTGGTTACAGACTCAACTACCAGGGGTTGGAGGATCGTTCCACGCCGCATGCGCAGATTGTAGCTGCCGAAATGCAGGTCGAATCAAATGGCAAACCTCTCACAACTCTATATCCCGAACGCCGGAAATACCGCAAGCAGGATGTGGTCAGCGAAGTAGCCATACGCCAGACACCGAAGGAAGATCTCTACGTCATTCTTGCTGATTTCGACGCTGAACAAAACGCCCACATTAAAGTAATGGTGATCCCTCTGGTGGGATGGATCTGGATTGGCGGCGTTGTCATGATTATTGGAACACTTATCGCTTTGGGACCGGACCGCCTGAAGAAGAAAAGCGCTGAGCTGCCGACGCGAAAATCTCCTTCACATAAAAAGGAGGTAGATTATGCGGTATAAGAATTTAACGATTTTGATCTTGTCGGTTTTCCTGGGGTGCTTGAGTGCAGTTTACGCCCTGCCTCAACAGGTAACCCTCAGCGAGATAAAAAAAAGTCTGGTCTGTCAGTGCGATTGCAACATGACGGTCGAAGCCTGTCAGGGAGCAATGTCCTGTGACACCTCTGAAAAACTCACCGCCGAAGCTGCGGGTTACGTCGAACAGGGTATGAATAAAGAGGCTATCCTGGCTGCCTTTGTCCAGAAATACGGTGAGCACATTTTAGCGGCACCGCCGAAGAAGGGATTCAACCTGACGGCATGGATTCTGCCTTTTGCAGCGATTCTCTTCACGGGTTTCGGCATTGTGGTACTTTTGAAACGCTGGGCCAGACAGCCACAAACCGCTCAGGCGAAACCGAACATTACAGAGAAGACAGAGAACAATCACGGCTCTCGCTACGAAGAAAAGTTGGACGAAGCCCTGCGTTCTCTCGATTAAGGAAAGGACGGTACCATGAATGAAATCATCCTACTTATGATTGTACTGGCTGCAATCGCCTATCTCGCAGAGCCGTACTGGCGCAAAAAGGTGATAGCTCCAAACCGTTCAAACGTTCAGTTGGCCGACCTGATCGAGAGGCGGAATAGTCTGCTTGCCCAGATCAAAGAAATTGAGTTTGACCATGAAGTTGGTAAGGTGTCCGCCGAGGATTTTTCTGAGATCAACGCTCGCTACCGTAGCGAGGCCATTGGAGTTCTTCGCCGGATCGACGCGCTGCAAGGAAACAAGCGCTCCCGCCAAAAACTTGAAGCGGAATTGCAAAGCATGCGCTCGCGGCGCAAGAAAGGTACGATGTTCTGCAGCCAGTGCGGTACCGCCTTCGGACCTAAAGATCGTTTCTGCTCAAACTGCGGGAATCGAATAAGAAAGTGAGGAATTCCATGCATAGAATGCTGTTAACCATTTCCATGAGTCTTATCCTGACTCCGGGAATTGGTTTGTCTCAAAGTCACAAAGCGCACGGGACGTTGTTCGGTTTTATTTACAATGGCAGCAAAGCCACCGATGCTGCACCAAAAGTCGGACTTGCCAACCAGGAGGTCGTCATATACAAATACCTCGATGGCCAAACGGAGGAAGGTACTCGCGCGCACACCACAACCGACTCCAGAGGGCGTTTTGCCTTTAAGAATTTGGAGGTAGGCAAACGATTCGCTTACTACCCGGCAACCGTTGTAGGAGGCATCGAATACTACGGCGATGTTGTTACCCTCACACCAGATACCCTGAACAGACGCAGTGACATCACCACATTTGAACCCTCCGCTTCCGATTCAAGCATTTCGGTCGTGACGCAGCATATTATCGTTACCCCTGGTGCGGGTGTTCTGCAGGTGAAGGAAATCGCGGTGTTCAGCAATCGCGGGCGGCACACCTATGTGGGCAGTGTGCCAGCGGGCCAGCCTGGCAAGAACATCGTTCTGAGAATGGATCTCCCTGACAATGCAAAGGACGTACAGTTCGGCGGTGACTTGATGGCGTGCTGTGCCATGGTGTCCGGAAATCATATTTTCGACACTATGGAATTTAAACCGGGGGTGCGCCAGGAGGTGGTGAGTTATCTTTTGCCGTACAAGGGGCAATCCACGAGCGTGGTCAAGAAAGTTGCCTATCCTACAGCGGCAATCGATGTTTTCCTACCGGAGAATCTCGGGGCACTGCAAGCGCAGGGCTTTGTTTCGCAGGGTTCGTTTCAAATCAGAGGTGAGAACTATACGCGATACACGGCCGCGGGTTTTGCCAGGGGAAGGGTGCTGACCCTCACCTTCGGAGGCCTCCCTGCTGCGCCTGCAGACTGGCGATGGCTCCCACCGGTCGTGCTTGGTCTTCTTCTGGTTGTTGGTTTTACAACCTACCATCTACGAAGAAGAGCACAATCAACTGCTCAGCAGATTACCGACGAAACTGCCGCTTCAGAGGTCGATCCGGAAAGACAACGATTGCTAGCGGAAATCTTGCAACTGGATGAAGCTTATGAGGCTGGTGAGATTGACGAAAACACCTACGCGGTTGCAAGAGAAAAGCGCATTGCGATGGTCAATGCCAGAGACGAACCGCAAAATGTAGAGCCAGTTGAACAACAGCCTGGAGGAGCGCATGCCAAAAGTAAATAAGCCAATAGCCGCGGCAGTGGTTACGGTTCTCGCAATTTGTATCGCCATAGCCCTGGCGTTTTATTCGAGTTTAAAGTTAGATTCGAAATCGGAAAGTGGTAAGCCCGCTGATCCGCAGAAAGCGGTCATGGCCGAGACACAAGCGATGAATAAAGCCCGCCTGGATGGCCTGGCCAACCAGGGTAAAGTAATAAAAGGCATGAGATCAGAACAAGTTCGTGTGGCACTTGGTGAACCTGTACGGATTGAAGAAGTGACACAAAAAGGTGAGGTCGTGACGGTTTGGTGGTATAAACGCCAGGGTTGGCTACGTGTTGTTTTTGAGCAAGGGAAGGTGGCAGAAGTTGAAAGGCCTTAGTCCTCTTTCGATTGCTCTGAACTCAAATGTGTTTGCGTATGTCAAAGAAGAAAACTAATACCGATCTTAATCAATTCAATAACTGAATGAGCTATAAGCACAACACGGCGAATTACGACCCTGCCACCAATGCGGTAGCAGAAGAATTCTTTTGCGGTTGTCCTGATTGCACTGAGGATTGGGTCCTGATGAACAAAGCTATTTTACCAGCAGATTAAGGAATAAATCATGGATAAGTTAACCAAGAGTATTCTCTTAGCAGGCGTGGTTTTTTCGTTACAACTAATGGACTGCTACAAAGGGTCGCTTGTACTTGGCCAAAATGTTGTGCAGCGGACCGAAGTTGTCCGCACACAAGTAAGCACAGATAGCGCGCAAATTATGCAAGTCACTCTAAAAAGCTTGAGCGCATCTGCTGACAAATCGGCCCTGGAATCCATCCAGAACATTCTACAAAACATTGAAGGAGTAATCTATAGATTTGCCCAATTTAACAAGGTAATTAAAGAATCGAATGTGAATGCTCTACCTGTAAACATGAGCATTAGCATGGTGCCCTTTGGGAACGCCTATCAGCTACAATAACAAAATCAGTTGGTTGGAAGAAATTCCAATTGATAAATAGGGCATACGATTGCTTGGGTTCCAACCTGAAGACTCTCGTTTGCAGAATCTTTTTCAAGCTTGAAGAGTACAATAGAATGAAATTGTCTAATATTCTACATTTTGATTGAATCTCGTGCTAAGCCCGGAAGAAAAAAAGCCCATCATTATTCTCGTTGGATTGATTGTTATTATCACTGTCTTGCATTACAGTACGACCACAACTAAAGGTTCCTTGCACGAAGTCTACAAGACTCTGTATTATATCCCGATTATCTTGGCTGCCTTTCATTTTGGCATCAAGGGGGGTTTGATAGCCTCATTAAGCATTAGTGCTGTGTATTTGCCCCACGTGATCTTTCAGTGGCGAGGAGAATTGGAGGAATTTACCCACCGTTTATTAGAAATTGGACTGTACAATGTGGCAGCGTACATTGTGGGCCGGCTGTCTCAAGGGGAGCGCGCAGAACGCAACAAATACGAGCAAGCCGCCGAACAACTGCGCGAATCGTATGAACAGCTCCAGCACCAGTCCGAGACTCTGGCTGAAGTAGAGGAGCAGTTACGACATTCAGACCGACTGTCGGTTATGGGGGAACTGGCTGCCAGTCTGGCGCATGAGGTACGGAATCCCCTGGGCTCCATTAAAGGGGCGGTAGAGATTCTGCAGGACGATTATCCCAAGGAGAATCCAAACTACCAGTTTCTACAAATCCTCGTCAAAGAAGTCAATCGTCTGAATCAGGTCATAGAGAATTTCCTGAGCCTGGCGCGTTCAAGGGTCTCGCAGATTCAGGAGTTACCCCTGCAGGAGACTGTGAATTCCGTTGTCAACATTGTGTCAGCAAAGGCACACAAAGAGAAAGTGGCCATCGATTGTCGTTTTCCGGACCACCCTGTGCTCATAAAAGCCGATGAAAACAAATTTCGGCAAGTTTTGCTGAACCTTTTACTAAACGCCATGGCCGCTATCAACGGCGGCGGTCATATTACCATCGACTCTCAGGTCAATAACCGGCAGGCAGGCAATCGAATATTAGAGCTGACCATTTCTGACACGGGCAGCGGCATTCCGGAAAGCGAGATGAAAAATATCTTCAAGCCATTTTTTACCACGAAAGAACATGGCACAGGTTTAGGCTTACCCATTACCAAGCGCATCATAGAAGAGTGCAACTGGGAGCTTGGGATCGACAGCAAGGTCGGTGAGGGCACACAAGTCAGGGTGCGTATCCCCCTAAACGAGGAAACATCATGAAGCAGAATAGAATTTTACTCATTGATGACGATGAGAGCTTGCTGCAGGTGACCGCCCATCAGCTCAAGCAGGGAGGCTACCAGGTCACCACGGCCATGACTGGAGAGGAAGGTGTGGAGAAATTCAAGGGGGGCACCTTTGAGGTAGTCATCACCGATTTGGCCCTCCCGAAGATGAACGGCATCCAGGTCCTGATGGAAGTGAGGCGGCTGAATAAAGAAGTCGCAGTCATCATCATCACAGCCTTCGGCACTATTGAAAATGCGGTGGAAGCCTGTGCCCTGGGTGCGGATGACTACCTGACCAAACCCTTCAGCCGCGAGCAGCTTCGGTTCGTGCTGGAAAAAGCCCTGCGGCTCCGGCACCTGAAAGCGGAAAACCTGCAGCTCAAAAGTGCCCTGTTGGAAAAATACGACTTCACCAACATTGTGGCCAAAAGCGGCAAAATGCAAGAAGTGTTGAAGATGGTGGGCCGGGTCGCCGAGAGCGAAGCCACCGTGCTGATCCTGGGCGAAAGTGGCACCGGCAAGGAATTGGTGGCGAGAGCCATTCATTACAACAGTCCGCGCAAAAGCAGCCCTTTCATCACGGTGAACTGTCCCTCCATTCCGGACAACCTCCTGGAAAGCGAGCTCTTCGGTCACGTAAAGGGCGCGTACACCGGAGCCACCAAAGACCGGCATGGCAAATTTGAACAGGCGGATGGCGGCACCATTTTCCTGGACGAGATTGGCGATCTGAAGCCCGAATTGCAAGCCAAGCTGCTGCGTGTGCTGCAAGAAAGAGAGGTTGAACGCGTGGGGGGAGATAAACCGATTAAAGTGGACATCCGGATTCTGGCCGCCACCAATCAGGATTTGCAAGCACGCGTGCAAGCTGGTACATTTCGCGAAGACTTGTTTTACCGGCTGACTGTCGTGCCCATCAGGATTCCCCCAATCAGGGAACGCAAAGAAGAAATCCCCTTTCTGGTTGACCACTTCTTGCACAAGTTTGCCCGCGGCCGTCGCTTGCAGGTGAGCGAACAAGCCATGCAAGCGCTGCTGGATTATGACTGGCCGGGCAACGTGCGAGAAATAGAAAACGCCATGGAACGGGCTGCTATTCTGAGCACCACGGAGATGATTACACCTGACGTTCTACCGCCACAACTGCGACCCACAGAGTTAAATGTCATGGACGGCAATGTCATCCGCATCCCCGATGCAGGCATGGCGTTAGAAGAAATCGAACGCCGCTGCATTCAAATAGCTCTGGATAAATCGGGCGGCAACCAGACCCGTGCTGCCAAATTCTTGCAAGTCCCCAGACATATTCTTCTGTATCGGATGCGGAAGTTGAAAGTTGGGCAGTAACTCTAACAATTCAATGAATGACGGGGCACCAACCACAAAAATAGCGACGAGCGCTATGCACAAGCGATTGAACCGCATGGCTGTTTTAGCCTGCATTTTTTCGGCTGTCTTCTTACTCACACCGCAGAGACAAACGGTCTACGCACAGCAGACTCCGGATTTGCACGCCACAATTGATTCCATCAGCCAGGATATTGCCAAAATCCGTGGCCTGCCGTTCAAGCACCGGGTCAACGTTCAGAAACAGTCGCTGCACGATTTTGGTCTCTTTCTCGACAGAACCGTCCTGCAACAGATGCCTGAATTGCGACTCAGCTATTATGGGAAGATCGTAAAAATGCTTGGATTGTACCGCGGCCCGGAGATTGCAGATTTCAAATCAATGGCAAAACTGATCATGCAAAGTCAAGCGGCCGCCTATTACGATCCGGCTACAAACACGTTTTACGTGGTCATGCCGGACATTCCCAGGCAGATGCTAAGCACGGTTTACGCGCACGAGCTTTACCACGGGTTGCAGGATCAATACTTCAACCTGGAGCAATACCTGCTTTCACAAACCAGCGGGGCCCTAAATGACGACGAGTTGCTTGCACGCCAGGCAGTGGTCGAAGGCGAAGCCACCTACATCATGACCCTCTGGTCCGTTGAGAAGATGCTGGGTTCTCTACCTCAACCATCCATGCTACGGATGATGATCGACATGCAAGCCCAAATGGACACGAAGAAAATGCTGGAAATCCTGAAAAGCGAAGCCTTGCCAATGGCAAGCGAAAGCGATGTTGCGAAAGCCGTTCACGCGCTGGAAGATATCCCCCCTTTCCTCGTCGAAACCCTGATGGGGGTCTATCTGAAGGGCATGGCATTTATCTTTCACATTCAACAACAGGGTTGGCAGAAGGTCAGCCAGCTCTACGATCCCAACAGGGCGCCGGTGTCTACTGAACAAATCCTTCACGCCGAGAAATGGCTAAAGCAAGAAAAACCGTTTAAGTACCAGTGGCCTTTCTTTGAGAACGAAGCGACCTTTGAAGGGTGGGAAGTACTCGACAGCAACACGATTGGGGAGTTTCAGTGGCGAATAATCTTCTCAGAGTACGACATGGCCAATGTAGCCAGGATAGCGGCGGACGGCTGGGATGGCGACAGTTACGCTATCCTCAAAAACAGCACTAGCGACGATCTGATTTTGCTGCTCGTCACAAACTGGGACACCACAAAGGACGCCGAGGAATTTGCCACAAACTACCAGGCGCTTTTGAAAGTTAAGCAACGCGAAAGTCCCGAACCTGCGAAAGTCGCACAGGAAAACAAAGAGGTTATCGTCGTTGAGGGAGGACGGGAAGGCTCATTAGACGCTATGGTCGCTTTTGTAAGAAAAGTCGCCAAGTCAAAGTAGAGGCCGTAGATTACACCAATTTCTTTCACGCAAATCTTTGCCGTAAATGCGGTTTCTCCCGGCTCTTTAGCTGCTTTTCAATGTACCTGAGCTGTTCGTTAATGATCGCTTTGAGTATCATTGTTTTTGTCGAAGGGTGTGTTATTCTTTCGAGTTTCTTTCTCTGCTTAAGCAAAAAGCGTTTCTCTAACAACAACCGCCTGCGCCAATCAGCCTTCAGCGGGGCACGGTGGGATTCCGCGATTTGTTCAATGGCGCGGCAGCCTTTGAGGAGCTGTTTGGCAGTGTTAAACTCTGGTAAGCGGGATTCTCTGACCGCTCTCGTTGCCTGGTGCCACAAGGCATGTTTGAGCGATGGTCTTGCTGGATTCCCTGCTTCGGTTTTCTTCGCGCTTGAACTGTGGTCGATCCCACTCGTTTGCAGGGCAACCAGGCTCACAATTAGCAGCCCCTTTAATTTGAAGCTATGATTCTGCAAAATTCACCTCCTTGCAAATAAGCGGTCCGTTGCAGAATCCCCATACAAAGCAAGTGCCGGAACGGGAAAACGGCTGTTTCGAAATGGAATTTTGATTCCGCCAGGAAAGGACTCACTCTGCTTTGCAAGTTAGCTGGAACCGCAGCACCAGAACGTCCTGTAACTGTTTAAAAATCAATATCATTAAAACAATATCTTATGCCGCTGCGGGTTCAAAACAGATTGACTTTCACCACAGACAGGACCTGCATGAAGGCTGCAAACAAAGAAAAGCTGGCAAACGCAGTCCGGCTTTCAAAAGCGCGGGGAAAATAATTCCAATTGAGGACTCAACGGTAGGCAAAAAAGTGTGCTCTGCGCCCCCTGATGGTTCATCGTGCTACCTTGGGTCGGGCACCCACTTCGGCGTTTTTCAAGACGGCACGAATCGTGCTCCAAAGGTTGTATTTTTCAATGGTACTCAGGTCATAGATGTACAAACCATTGGTTTGTTCCATGGCCATAGTCAGGGCAAGCTTGAATTCATCGCGATTGCTCCGGAATTGTTCTGCCCAAACTGAGGCATAAACAGGGCGATAGCTGTCAACCGCTTCCATGGCCAGCTTGGTCGCGCCTTCGATGCTCATCCACCATTCGGCCCCCACTTTTTCGGCTTGATCCATATCGAGGCGTGGAAAGTAGCAGGCGGCAATTAGATAATCCACCAAATTCACTATGCTTGTGTTGTGATACTTCGGCGTCGACCAATCTGCATCAAAAGCGTAATTGGGGCTTGCCCAGTTAACTCCATATTCATAATAGGTGGGATACCACGCACCCACCAGATTGCCAATTTCAATGTTCCGGTTGACCTCTCTCACTTTTTGAACCAATCTGGTCAAGAAGGTCTTAATACTGCGGGACCGAAATTCAATCCAGCGTTGAAAAAAGTTGCCAGGCACAATCTGCCATTCATCGTTCTGGTATTGCCATTCATACACATCCTTGGGCCACCATTGAAAGTTTGAGCCTTGCCCTATCGACTGCAAGAAAACCCCTTTGGTATAATCAGAAAAATCTGACTCAATGCTGTTGAACCGGATTCTATCGAAAATGATGTTGTCCACTTTGTACTTTTTCAAGAATTCAGTCACCACGCGTATTTCATAGTCCTGCACTTCTTGCAGCAGTGGATTGACAAACGCCGCCGTGCCAAACGCCCAATCGGTGATCGGCATGACTTTCGGCTCATTCTCATCGACGACATAGACATAAGTTTGCCACTCGGGCTTATCGTTGTAAACAGGTCCCCGCCTCTGGAGCATGTGACCTTCAGAAAAAATAGTAAACACTGGGTAGAATTGGATTTTACGTTTTCTGCACTCTTCCTGAAAAATCTTCACCGGATCGAGATTCAACGGCAACCGGTAATCTTCCCAATCCAGCAGTCTGGGGGCTATTTTACTCTCGTAGAGGACTTCGCCGCTTAAACATTTCACGCCCAAAGCAATCGCTTCAATTCCGGCACTTTGGACGCGTGTTATTATGTTGATGATGCCACCCCGACTGCTTATTTTCTTGATGTTTGAAATGGGGTCGCACCAAAGAACAGCAGGCCGGTCTGATTTCTGTGAGTAACTGAGCGTGAAATCAAATAGGAGAAAAGCAAGCAACACGAAGAGTCGTGGCAACATTCAAGGCTCCAGGTCTCTAAAATAATATTCTGCTAAAAGCGAGGCTTAACAGGCCCAACAAAGTGATGGCTATGCCTATGGCGACCGAGATCGCACCAGATTCGTGCTTTTTGAAGACCAGGCTGATCCCAAAAGAGGCTAACAACATGCCAAAAAATACGGTAAATCGATGGGTACTCAATCCCACCAGCAAACAGAAAACAGCCCAAATGACCCATTTTTCCTGAGTCGTGAAGCCTCTTTTTTGTTTCTTTATCTCTTGCATCAGCGGTGCACTCAACGAAAGGTAAAAATCTTATTTGATTTTAACAAACGTTTTTTGCAAATAAAAAGGCAGGAAATTGGATTTCCTGCCTTCTTGTTTCTGCGAATGGTGAGATTGTCGCTATACCCGGCCATAGGAACCTGCCAAATCATTCAGCAGATTCTCAAACACCTCCTCCGTCAAGTTAAACGGGATGCGCGAGCGCTTTTTTGCGCCCTGGTTGTCGATTTCATATCGTTGCAACACCAACGTTCCCAGGGCATCCAAAATGATTTCGAAATACGTAACGGTGCTTTTCTCTCGTCTCGGCGACTCACTTCGCAACTGAATTCTCGCATTGTTAGCGTCTATTTCAATGATAGCCAGGTTTTCCAACAGATAGCCAATGTTCTCCGCCAAATAGTTCGCTTGTTCTTTCAACGCGCTCAACTCGGTAGCCTGCTGGCCCGCTTCATTTTCTGAAGTCAACTCGATCTTGTCGATCAAATAACTGTATTTGTCGAAATCTTTGACCTCCACCCGTAAATTAATTCCGTGGTGCAGGTGGTTAAAAACATAATCTTCGTTCTGGCCAGTTAAACCAAGCTCTTTTTGTTCGAAAAGATAATTCTGTAGTTTCTCCAGCGCAGTTCTGCCAATCTTCATGGGTGTCACCTCCTCAAATTAATCTATTTCAATTTCTGTGTGTTCATTACCATCATAACTTAATAGCGTTTTCACCTCTTCGATTATGGTTTCCAGGTGCACCGGTCGCGTCCAAATTTTGAACAGGTTTTTCAGAGTATCCCTGGCTTCGTTGTCTTGAAGGTCGACACCTTCATGTTGGTGAACAAGGTACAGTTCACCGCGATTAAGATAATTTGCATCCACGACATAAATGAACGGTTGTCCAAAATTTGTCAAGCTGAATAGTAATTTTTCCTTGACTTGTTTGAAATCTCTATCCGTAATTTCGTATAGATTGTTTCGATCGTTGTAATTATATACGAACAATTTTTGTTCTCTGCAAAAATCCGGTGTCAAAAAAGCGTCGATGAACATCAGGTCGTTATAGAGTTTACGCACTTCAAAGATCTTTTCGGTGCCTAAACCTGTGTCTCGATTCCAGTTTTTCTTGGTTAGCCAATCGTCGCATTCGTCATACTCTTTGCCGAATTTCCCTTTGTTCCAACGGTCTTCGATGTCCCGAAAAAGCTCCACACCTAACTTGTAGGGATTCAACCTGCCCGTGCCGGTTAGCAAAGTTCCTGAGTGGTGGTCGGCGTAATCAATTACTTCAGAGTCCGACAGACATTTTTCGGTCATGATTTTGGAATGCCAGTAGGTAGCCCAGCCTTCGTTCATGATCTTTGTCTGTCCCTGGGGCGCGAAGTAGTAGGCTTCTTCACGGACGATTGAAAGAATGTCCCGCTGCCACTTCTCCAAGGGTGCGTTCTCGATCAAAAACTTAAGAATGTCGCGTTCTGGCTCCTCGGGATGCTTATGTTTCTGCTCTTTTTCGCGTTCGTCCGCCAATTGTCTTTGTTGCTCCAAAAACTCCGCTGGATTAATGTACGCGTCCATGTACGACTTGCTTTTCAGCTTCAACGGTGTGCTGGTTTCGGGTGCTTCCTCCCCCACAGCCAGCATATCATCGTCCCTATTGCGCTTTATGAATTCTGAGTGCAGATCGATCAAATTCTCCAGTGACAGGCAGGTGTCAATGAAGTCCTCGACCACTTCAACACTGCGACTTTCGACGTAACGACGAATTTGGGTGGCATGATTAGCCATTTCATCCATCATTTTTCTGTTTGTATTCTGGAAACAAAGGTTGTTCTTAAAGAAATCGCAGTGGGCGTGCACATGCGCCATGACCAGCTTCTGGTCGACCAAGTTGTTGCTCTTCATCAAATAAGCATAGCAGGGATCGTTGTTGATCACCAACTCGTAGATTTTCTGCAAGCCGTAGGAATAGCCCTTGGAAAGCTCCTCGTATTCCATGCCAAAGCGCCAATGCGGATACCTGGTAGGAAATCCACCATAGCTGGCCACTTCATTCAACTCATCAAACTCGACGACCTCAAAGATGGTCTCAAAAAAGTCTAAGCCGAAATCCGAGGCGTAACCTTTGATTTCCTCTTGAATATCGACGAGATGTTTAGGTAGATTCATCGTGATCCTTACGGCTTAACTGTTATTTGCCCTTGCCCAAGAACTGCTTAATAGAATCGTAAATGCCCTCTTTGTCGAGTATTTCAGAAAAAACGATCTTGTCTTCTTCGTGAAAGTAGTCTTCCAAGTCCTGAATGAACTGCCCGCTGCCGTAGGGACTTTCAACCTGACCGTAACAAAATAGATTCGATTTTGGAATCAAATGTGTCTCGAGTATTGCGATGCACTCGTCCGTATCGATTTCGCCCCAATTATCGCCATCGGAAAAATGGAAGAGATAGATGTTCCACTCAGATGGACTGTAAGACTCACCGATCAGTCTGTTGGCTAACTTGTACGCAGAAGAAATAATGGTGCCGCCGCTTTCCCGAGTGTGATAGAAAGTGTCCTTGTCGACGATGCGCGCCACCGCATCATGGATGATGTAGCGAGTCTCAATATTTTTGTACTGGTATCTCAACCAGGTGTCTATCCAAAACGCCTCAATTCGAACAATCTCTTTTTGCTCTTCACCCATGGAACCCGAAACATCCATCATGTAGATGATCACGGCGTTGCTCTCCGGCTCCTGCGTAACTTTCCAGGATCTATATCTTCGATCTTCGCGAATGGGGATGATGACGGGGTTGTCCGGGTTGTAGGTCTGCATTATGAGTTGCCGCTTCAAAGCCTGCTTGTACGTTCTCTTAAAATGCTTTAGAGAGTCAGGCCCGGTTTGACTAATACCGGTGTATTTATCCTTGTTGTCAGTGATGTTTTTCTTCCCCTTAGGCTCGACGTTGGGCAATTCCAATTCCTCGCCCAACATTTGCGCAAGTTCATCCAGCGTAATGTCAACTTCCAGGATGTGTTCGCCAGGAGCATCCCCGGCACCTGGGCCCGGTTGCAACTCACCACGTCCCAGCGGGGTTCCGATGGCACCTTCGCCTTGACCCACGCCACCCGCCTTCTTGGTGCCGTAACGAAAATGCGGAATACGAATCTGCGGCAAAGGAATGCTGACGAAATCTTTGCCCTTCTTTCCGATCAACTCCCCGCGTGTAATATACTTTCTGAGATCCTTTTTGACCTTACCACGGATGATTTGCCGAAAACGATTCTGATCCTTGTCAATTCGTTTAACCATTGTTTCAGTACTTCTTTTATTTCAGTACTTCTTTGACATCGCCGCGCGCAAATATGCTGGCAACATAGTTCAACACATCTGTGGCACAAATGTCGCAATAACCATAATACTTGATCATGCGCGACTTGACCACGTCGATCTTTTCTTGCGTTTCCTTGTCAACCACACTGGAAATCAGTGTGGTCAGCTTAATGGAATCCTTTTGGTCTTCGAACAGTTTGAGCTCCAGCGCCTTCTGCAAGCGTTCGTTGGACCGATAGTCGAAAGACCTGCCTTCCAAGGCCAGGGCACCGATGTAATTCATGATCTCTCGGCGGAAATCGTCTTTTCGGCTTTCCGGGATGTCGATTTTTTCTTCGATGGAACGCATGAGTCTCTCGTCCGGTTCTTCGTCTGCACCGGTGTACTTGTTTCTGACTTTCTCCTTTTGGGTGTAAGCCTTAACGTGATCGATGTAGTTGCCGCAAAGCCGCTTCAGCGCTTCCTCATCTGCGGCGATCGCTCTCTGAACCTCGGACTTGACGATATCCTCAAATTCCTCTTTAACAACAGAAAGCAATTCCCTGAATCTCTTTCTCTGTTCCTCGCTCGTTATCAAAGAATGATGATAGAGGCCCTCTTCCAACTCATTCAAAACCATGAACGGATTGACACAGGCCCCACCTTCATCGCTTACCAGAGCATTGGATATCTTGTCCTGAATATATCTCGGAGAAATACCCTCCATGCCTTCACGCGCAGCCTCAAACCGCAGCTCCTTGATGTTATCTTCGGTAAATCCGGGGAGAGTTTTGCCGTCATAAAGCTTGAGTTTTTGCAACAAAGTAAGCTGAGCTTTCTTGGGTCCTTCCAATCGGGTCAAAACAGCCCAAATTGAGGCCATTTCGATGGTATGAGGTGCAATGTGCTTACCCTTGATGCGATCCATGTTATAATCCTTTTCGTAAATCTTCACCTCATCAGAAATCTTGGTAATATACGGTATGTCAATTTTCACCGTTCGATCCCGCAAAGCTTCCATGAATTCATTGGATTGCAGCTTCCTATATTCCGGCTCATTGGTATGCCCAATGATAACCTCGTCGATATCTGTTTGCGCAAATTTTTTCGGTTTTATCTTGTGCTCTTGAGAAGCACCCAACAAATCATAAAGGAAGGCCACGTCCAATTTTAACACCTCGATGAATTCCACCAGGCCCCGATTGGCTATGTTCAATTCGCCATCAAAATTAAACGCACGCGGATCAGAGTCCGAACCATATTCGGCTATCTTTCTGTAGTTGATGTCGCCAGTCAGTTCCGTAGAATCCTGGTTCTTCTCGTCCTTTGGTTGGAACGTTCCAATTCCAATTCGGTCTTTCTCAGATAAGATCAATCTGCGCACCTGAACATCGGCTATAATTTTAGACCAATCGCCCTGGTACTGGTGACTTTTTTCCTGGAACGTTTGACGGCAAAAGGGACACAATTCACCTTCTATGGTAATCTGGGTCTCGTCCGGATTCCCCCGGTTAAGCTCATGCATCGCCTTCGTGCGAAATTCCTCAGGAATCAAATGCAGGGGTTCTTCGTGCATGGGACAATCGGAGTATTGGATACCATCCGGTGTTTCTAACTTCCAGGAATAGGTGTACAGCGCGCCTTCCTGCGTTTTCGAATACGCTTCAATGCCCTTTTTCAGCAATCGCACGATGGTACTCTTGGCGCTGCCTACCGGGCCATGCAAAAGAAACACGCGCTTTTCGGTACCATAACCCTTTGCCGCCGACTTGATCAAATTGACAATTTTCATGATGGGCCGTTCTAAACCAAACACTGCGTCGCGGCCGTTGTCAATGGGATCGTCGAAGAAGTTGTATTTAATCAGCTTTTCCTTGTATTCCTGATATTCTTCAGTGCCATAGGAAAGAATCATGTCGTAGAGCCGTTGGAAAGCGGTGCGAGCCACTTTAGGATTCTTGCGAACGATTTCCAGATATTGCGGAAACGTGCCAACCCAATTCAACTCCTTGTATTTGTCAACGTCCTGCAGGCCCTGAATTAAAGAAATAATGCTCGATTCATTCGATGACTTGTCTGCTTTTTTTATGTTGTCCGTGGTGTCCATAACGATAAACCTCCAATAGAGTAGCAAAGGAAATTAGCAGCTTTACAAACCAATCAACTGCACTTAAGTGAATATACAAACACTATGCCAGACTTATTTCCTATTGCCTTGCATCTGAATTTGGGTCAATGGACCAATTATTGTGAATAAAAACTCTTCTTGCGAATACGATGTTACACATTGAGACAATCTGCTCAATACAAAAAAAGTCGAAAATAATCCATTTCGACTGTAGTTGATTCAAAGAACAAAAATTGTGTTTGTCTAAATAATCTTAATTAACCCAAATGTTCTGGCATGACACTTTCTTAATTTTAAATATAACTTGCTTAAAAGTCAAGCACATTTTGGTTAACGGGTCAAAATTTCTCATCCCCATATATTTGATTATCGAACGCTGCTCCCATTTTTATTAATCACTAACTGTAATAATTTACTAATTATTTCAGATCTGGTTCCTCGGGCCATCCCCCTTTTAGTTTTCTGTTGACAATATGGTTGAGTTTTTGTAAACTTAAATGTCTTCAAATCAACCATCCGTGATCGTCATCAATGCTGAAAATTTCCACAAACGTACGAAGCATAAGGATATGTTTGCAAAAGTCTTAAGTGCTGCCGTTTTGGGAATCGATGCCTACATCGTTGAAGTGGAAGCTCATCTCGAAGGGCAGTTACCGACTTTTGCCACGGTAGGCTTGCCGGAAGGCGCGGTCCGGGAATCCAAGGAAAGAGTCAACGCGGCCATCAAAAACTCTGGTTTCAAATTTCCCCAAAAAAGAGTCACCATCAATTTAGCGCCGGCCGACATAAAAAAAGAGGGTTCGGCTTTTGATCTCCCGATGGCCATTGGGATCCTGGCGGCCATGGGCCAGGTTTCAGAGGACCTGCTCCAGGACTATATCCTCCTGGGCGAACTTTCTCTCGACGGTAGCTTGCGGCCCATCCGCGGAACCCTTCCAATTGCCATGGCGGTCAAAAGCGCTGGAAAATCCGGCATCATCGTTCCACGGGAAAATGCCAAGGAAGCGGCTATCTCGGAAAACATTCAGGTCTTTCCAATGTCGCATCTGAATGAAACCGTGGAATTCTTGAATAATTCCGGGCAGAGGCAGCCGTTTGAAATCAACATCCAGGAAGTCTTCTCCCAAAGTCGGAATTACAATATTGATTTCAGGGATGTCAAGGGTCAAGAACACGTGAAACGGGCTTTGGAAGTGGCGGCCGCCGGCGGCCACAACATCATCATGATTGGGCCGCCCGGTTCAGGAAAGACCATGTTAGCCAAAAGGTTCCCCACCATATTGCCCGATTTAACTCTGGACGAAGCGTTGGAAACGACCAAGATTCACTCGGTGGTTGGACTGTTACCAGCCGACACCGCCCTGATCGCCACGCGACCTTTTCGCGCGCCGCATCATACCATTAGTGACGCTGGTTTGATTGGCGGCGGTCACATCCCGCGTCCGGGTGAAGTCAGTCTGGCTAACCACGGCGTGTTATTTCTGGACGAACTGCCAGAATTCAAAAAGAATGTGCTTGAAGTTCTCAGGCAACCCATCGAGGACGGCAAGGTTACCATTTCCAGAGCCATGCTTTCTCTCACCTACCCCGCAGAATTCATGCTGGCCGCGGCCATGAATCCCTGTCCGTGCGGCTATTACACCGATCCCAACAATGAATGCACCTGCACGCCGCCACAAATTCAGAAATATCTCTCCAAAGTGTCCGGGCCACTGTTGGATCGCATTGACATCCACATCGAAGTTCCGGCCGTCCGGTTCAAAGAGCTTGCCAGCGAATCCACCGGTGAAACCTCTGAATGCATTCGCCGCCGCGTGGACAAAGCCAGAAGCATTCAATGCAACCGCTTCAAGGATTATAAGCACTTGTTTTCCAATGCCCGCATGGAAGCTAAAGAGATTCGCAGATTCTGCCAAATCGATTCAAAAGGTCGGGAATTGCTCAACATGGCCATCACCAAATTAGGCCTCTCAGCCCGGGCTTACGATAGAATTCTGAAGGTGTCACGGACCATAGCCGACCTGGAAGGTTCTGAAAAAATAGAACCAGCCTTCATTAGCGAAGCGATTCAGTACCGAAGCTTAGATAGGAATTTAGGGGCGGGTTATTAGAGACGGCGCCGTTCAAGTTCTGCAAAAAACGGCTTTCCGGCTACTTTCTCCATAAACAAAAAATCCCTGCTCTTCAATGCAGCGATATCGAAAGAACTTCTTTCGACACGGTGGGCACCGCCTGTACGTTTTTTGCGTCCACTAACTTCAAAAAGTTGAAGTTGAGGCATGCAATACACGCCCAGAGCAAAGCTCCCATTTTAAAGGTATTAGCTCTTTGATTAAAAGGCCACACCGAAGTATGCAGGGATTTTCTCTGATGATATTTTAGTAAAATTCCCTCTAAATGTCAAGCACTAATTGCGGCCATCCGTTATTTTTTTGATTCCTCTGTCCACAAGTCATTGATTGCACAGAAATTACCTACTTTTGACAAAATATCCCACGCAACTATCCGACTGAAAAAAGAGTTGCTTTTATTTTTGTAATTCTTTAAGTTAATTTAAGGTCAACAACTATTATAAAACAACATTATGGCAACAAACAGCTCGATGGACGCCCCGTTAAAAGCAGTCTCAACGGCCATTCTCTTGTTCCTCTTGTGTGCGATGAAGCCTTACTCCTACGCCGAGAAAAACCGTCGACCACGCGCACGGGACATCGGCATAGAGGTCGGCATTCTGAAGCCCGGCAAGTGGAACACAATAACCGACGTTGCCGGCGTCAAAGTCGGCCAGGTGACTTTGGTGAAAGGGGACGCCGTCCGCACCGGTGTTACGGCAATAATACCGCGCCAGGGCAACTTGTTCCGAAACAAGGTGCCAGCCGCTATTTTTGTGGGAAACGGTTTCGGCAAGTTGGCTGGCTTCACACAAGTCAACGAATTAGGTAACATAGAAACGCCGATTTTGTTGACCAATACCCTGAATGTGCCAAAAGTCGCCGATGCCGTCATCGACTATATGCTCAAGATCCAAGGCAATGAGAATGTCCGCTCGGTCAACCCGGTCGTGGGGGAAACCAACGACGGCTGGTTAAACGATATCCGAGGGAGACATGTGTCCAGAGAAGACGTGTTCGAGGCCATCGAGAACGCCAAATCGGGAGCCGTAGAAGAAGGCTCTGTGGGCGCCGGAACCGGTACCATGTGTTTGGGCTTCAAGGGCGGAATTGGCACTTCTTCGAGAGTCCTGCCGGGCGAATTCGGCGGATTCACCATCGGTGTGCTGGTACAAACCAATTTTGGCGGCATTTTGGAGATCAACGGAGCGCCGGTCGGTCGCGAACTCGGCAACTACTATCTGGCCAGGAAGATGGACTCCAGACCAGGCGACGGCTCCTGCATGATCGTGGTCGCGACTGACGCCCCGCTCGGTTCGAGAAATCTAAAACGTTTGGCAAAACGAAGCTATCTTGGACTGGCCAGGACCGGCTTCTTTTCTGCCAACGGCAGCGGTGATTATGTGATTGCGTTTTCAACCAATCAAATCGAACAGCAAGAGAATGCTCAAACGAAACAAGTGGAATTGCTCCGCAATGAGCACCTATCGCCGCTGTTCCTGGCCGTTGTCGAAGCCACTCAGGAGGCCGTCTACAATTCGCTCCTGCGCGCCACAACCGTTCGCGGCAGAGAAGGCCATGTGGGTACGGCCATACCCATTGACCGGGTGGTGGAAATCTGCAAGAAGTACAATGTGCTGAATTGGCATGCGTCCTTGCCACCTTACGGAACAACGAACTGATCATGACGAACTTTGACGGCATTGGCAAATTCTTGATCTATGCAGGATTGTTCCTTTTATTCCTGGGCGTCCTGTTAACTTTTGCCCGGCACATCCCTTTTTTAGGCAAACTGCCGGGAGACATTCTGATTCAGAAAAAGAACTTCACCTTGTATTTTCCCATAACGACCTCTATTTTGATTAGCATCGTGCTGTCAATTTTGTTGTTTTTGTTGAGCAAGAAATAAGACGCTTTGGAAATGCTTGCAATAACTAACAGACACATCGGCTGGACCTGGGTTTCGCTTCTCATGGGGGTGACGGCAATCTCATGCGTTTCTACCAATGAGGCCCGGGCACAAAATACACTGGAAGGGACAGTGTATGTTCTGACCGTGGATGGGGTGATAAACCCGGTTTCTGCCGAGTTCATTACCAAATCGATTGACAAAGCCACAGATACCGGTGCCATTTGTGTCATCATAAAACTGGACACACCAGGCGGACTCATGGAATCCACGCGTCAAATTACCAAGAAAATCCTGGCTTCAAGAATCCCTGTCGTCATTTACGTTGCGCCATCTGGTGCCAGGGCGGCCTCTGCTGGAGTCTTTATTTCCTATTCAGCCAACCTGGTCGCAATGGCGCCGAGCACAAACATTGGAGCGGCGCACCCGGTAAGCATTACCGGCGGCGCAGACACTTCCTCGGTAATGAACGACAAAGTGACCAATGATGCCGTGGCCCAGATCAAAGCGTTGGCTGAGAAACGCGGCCGCAATATCGAGTGGGCGGAGAAGGCGGTGCGAGAAAGTGTTTCCATTACCGAATCGGAGGCGCTCGACCAGCATGTGATCAACTTCATCTCGCCTTCTGTGGACAGCCTGCTCAAACAAATGGATGGTCTGGAAGTGCAAGTTGCCAGCGGTAAATACGTTCTGCATACCCGCAACGCTCGCAAAGAATTCCACGAAATGAACTTCCGGTACAGAATCCTCGACAAGATCTCGAGTCCGAATGTTGCTTACATTCTGATGATGCTCGGCATTTGGGGGCTGTTCTTCGAGCTGTCCAATCCGGGCGCCATATTTCCGGGTGTGGTTGGCGCCATCTTTCTCATCTTGGGCTTTTACGCGCTGCAAACCCTTCCGGTCAATTATGCAGGCCTGCTTTTGGTCGTGCTCGCCTTAGTTCTGTTTATCCTGGAGGTCAAGATTACCAGCTACGGTCTTTTAACCATTGGAGGAGTCATTTCCATGCTCTTAGGGTCTCTCATGCTCATCGATCGTCCCCCAAAGGAATTTGGCCCCGCGTTTTCCATTTCCATTAGTCTGATTATTACGTTCGTGGTTCTCACAGCCACGTTTTTTCTCGTTGCTTTGAGCCTGGCGTTCAAAACCTATCGCACCAAGGTCACCACAGGCAAAGAGGGAATCATCGGTGAACAAGGGGTTGCGCAGACCAGAATTGCCCCGGAGGGAAACGTGTGCATTCATGGGGAGATCTGGAAGGCCGTAAGCGACGGCGCCATCAAGAAGGGCGAAAAAGTGCGTGTTGTTGCGGTGAACGGGCTAAAGCTTACTGTGGAGAAAGTTACACGAAGTTAGTTCAGACTTCCATTATTGAGTGAAGGTTCTTAGCTAAGAGCAAGCGTTGTTGCAAACCATTCTTTGCTGAGAAGCGTCACAGACTATTTAAGGAGGGAATCCCATGCCATTTATGACAGTTGTAATTGCTTTCGTGGCCATGCTGTTGGCCAGCGCGATAAGAATTCTGCGCGAATACGAACGAGGAGTGGTTTTTCGCCTGGGGCGTCTGGTTGGGTCTAAGGGACCGGGCCTCATCCTCCTGATTCCACTTGTTGACCGCATGGTAAAAGTGGACCTGCGCACGGTCGCCATGGACATCCCACCCCAGGATGTCATCACCAGAGACAACGTTTCCGTCAAAGTCAATGCGGTGTTGTACTTCAGGGTCATGGACCCGTCCAAGGCCATTACCGAAGTGGAGGACTTCTTATTTGCAACCTCGCAACTGTCCCAGACGACCCTTAGAAGCGTTTTGGGCGGTGCGGAATTGGATGAAATGCTTGCGGAAAGAGAAAAAATCAACGCCAGTCTACAGGAAATCATCGACAGTCACAGCGACCCCTGGGGCATCAAGGTCTCCCTGGTGGAAATCAAGCATGTGGACTTACCCCAGGAAATGCAACGCGCTATTGCCAGACAGGCAGAAGCCGAACGAGAGCGCCGCGCGAAGATCATTCACGCCGAAGGGGAATTTCAAGCTTCGCAAAAATTGAGAGATGCTGCTGTAGTGATTAGCGAATATCCCCAGGCGCTGCAACTGCGTTTCTTGCAGACGCTCACCGAGGTGGCAGCCGAGAACAACTCAACTCTGGTATTTCCGCTGCCCATCGATCTGTTCCGGCATTTTTTCAAAGCAGACGATTAAGCTCGCCTATCCAACAAAAAACGAACTGGGGAAACCTCTATGAGATCACTATGGGGTGTTTTTCGTGGAAAATTAATAATCCCATTCTTGTTGTTTTGTGTCGTTACTGGTTGCGCCAGGAGTACCAGGAAAGATGTCCTGGTAACCAGTGAAGATTGGAGCAGTCATGCCGACTATGCCTTGTCCCTGTCGCAAGCCATCCTCAAGGGAATGCGGCAATTAGAAGAAGACCTGTTGATTTCAGAGTTAGGTTTCGAAGGTATCGACTTAACCATAAAATCCACGGACCATCTCATACTGCGGGCCAAAGTCACTGACTTCAAGCTGCAAGAACAGCCCCAGGAAAATATCTTCACCACGTGGAAGATTTATCTAATCTCGAACCACCTCATGGATTATGTCAATGCCGTGTCTTTTGATTCCGCCACCAATAATCATGCAGCCACCACTGGCGACTCCAAATCAGCAAACGCTGCCTACGACTCCCTGACAATCAACATCTATTCGCCGTCGTCCAGGCTGCACTTAGAAAATGGCCACACCCCTTCCGCCATTGAGGTCATCTATTGGCGTGATTTCTCGAAAAAGGACAGACTGGCGACTTTACGGATGCGCAAAAATGCCTATGATCGTTTCGTCATTGATCGATAAACCGTGCAGTTAAGAGATAAGCTCAGGCAGCTTGAAAAACTGCCTTACCCGAAACACACGGACACCCGGGAAACCAGGAGTCAGGATCGCTCAAATATCGGTGAAGTGGTCGAAGGTGAATTCCGACAGTCACACTTCGGAACCTACTTCGTAAGAGAAAAAACCTTTCCGCTGGAACATTGCCAGGGCACGGTCCAATTGTCTTCTTTCTTGGACTACCCCTCCGGATTGTTCACTCTACTCGCGAAAAATATGCAGCTTGCCGACATCGACCCCAAACGAGCGCTTTTTATCGACACCGAAACTACCGGACTTTCTGGCGGCACCGGTACCCTGGCCTTTCTAATAGGCATAGGCTATTTTAGCACGGACGGCTTCCGACTCTTGCAGTTCTTTGTCCACGACTTGAACGCTGAAAAAGCTATCTTGCACCGAATCAATGAAATCGTAGCGGCTTGTGACTTGGCTGTCAGCTACAATGGCAAATGTTTCGACTTCCCCCTGCTCATTGCAAGAAACATCTTGTACCGCCTGTCCACACCTTTGACCAAGGTGCAACATCTCGATCTCCTATTCACGGTCAGAAGGCTGTGGCGGCACAGGCTGCCCGATTGCACTCTGAATACAGCACAAAAGCATCTCTTAAAAGCACCCCGAATCGGCGACGTGCTGGGATATGCCATTCCAGAGCTCTATTTCAGATATTTCAGGACTAAAGACGCACGGCCGCTGCAAGCGGTATTTTACCACAACGAACAGGACATTCTTACCCTCGCAGCCCTTGGAACGAAGGCCTGCCAATTGTTCGAATCGCCTCTGGAGGAAAGCCAGAACGGCCAGGACATCTTAGCTTTAGGGAAGGTGTATGAGAACCTCGCTCTGCACGAGCGCTCCATTGAATTGTACCGTCAGTATCTGAACACGCCCGGCAGGCTTGACCAGAGGCGGGATTTACTCCTGCGACTGGCTTTAAACCATAAAAAACTGAATCAGTACCAGCAGGCGCAACATGCTTGGCAGACTTGCATCGATAGCGAACACTTTCATCCCCAGCCCTACATCGAGCTGGCCAAAATCTTTGAACATCAAGAAAAGGATTACAAGAAAGCCCTGTCCTACGTAGACAGGGCCTTGAAAGAGATGGCTTCGATCGAAGCGCTAAGGGAGCGCCAAAGCTGGGTAGACTACAAAAATGACTTGATTCACCGACGCCGACGACTCAAGCGCCAAACAGATTAATCCTCGCGTCTAAAAATGTGGTAGCCCAACTTGCTTTGCACAATCTCGCTAATTTCACCGGGCTTTAACTTGAGTATGACGTTCTCAAATTCGGGCTGGAAATCACCTTTCTTAAAATACCCCAGGTCGCCACCTCTGGACGCAGCCGGACCCACCGAGTACTTTTTGGCTAATGTGCCGAAATCAGCACCGGCTTTGAGTTGACGCAAGATATCCTCGGCTTTGGCACGATCCTTCACAATGATTTGCAAGGCTCTATACCCCTGGCCACTGAGGGCAAACCGGCTGTCGGTGACGGATTTCTTCCAAATCCAACCCTCCAGGCGCACCTTAACCCAGTCCGGGGTATCCTCCAGAACCACCATAGAAGTGCCTTTGTGCAGGCTGCCCAATTTGTCCCCGCCGGGTGCAGCTCTTAAGTTTTCAGTGGGCACTTTGACATAGAGAGTCCTGCCGCGAGGGTACTCAATGAAAGCATAAGCCAAGTACGTACTCAGGATCAAGGCCAAAACCGTCATGGCCAAAACCATTTTTTTCTTCATTCCTCCATCTCCCTAATTAAGACCGTTTGCAGGTTGCTGAGCTTTTTTGTACAATCCAATGCTGAGATTGCTAAACTGTCCTTTCAAAACTCGGACGTCCTTGAGAGTCTTGGTGTAATATCCCGGGCTGATGATTCTCAAAGTATACCTGCCCGGATTGACGATGCGATAAAATCCTCCGGTTTCAGCATCGGTTTTTCTATTATGTGTGTGATCGGATGAAAACTCCTCGACTTTTATTTCCGCTAACAACGGGGCTTTGGTGAAGGCATCGATGACATGGCCGCGAATGCCCGTGTCTAACGTTCTATCGAGCAGGTAAAAGGCACCTTTCATGTTTTCGTTGATGATGCTCGAAATGTCTTGTTCTGCCGGAAAATACTCGGTTGCAACTTCGACAATGTAATCCAGCACGCTTAAGTAGCCATACATCCAGATCGAACTCTGTCCCACGCGACCATTCAGCGGCAAAATAGAATAGTTGCCACGTCCAGAAAGCCGCCTTATTCTCGACGCCATCTTGCTTGCGATGTCTACAATGAGGTCCAAATCGGGCGGCTTCTTGTAATTGCCCCAGGGAAACAGGATGGATTCGCCATAGCTATGATAGGAGATTCCAATAACGAAATTCTCTCGTATCGCCAAGTCGCGCACCGCCTGAGTTTCTTTTTCCGAAAACGGACCCTTGCCCCGGTAGAACCAACTGCTGGGCTTACCATCGCCGCCATCCTTCCAATTATAATCATAATTTCTATTTAAGTCAACCCCATCTATCATGGGATCAAAAACGCCGTCACCGTTGTTGTCCCGGAGATTCTTGCGCCACCACGGAAAGCTCAAATGGTTGTCGAGAATGTACTTATACCCATCGGGATTGACCAAGGGGACAAACCAGATTTCAATAGCATTCACCCATCTTGTAATTTTAGGGTCTTTTCCGTATCTCTCACAGAGTCTCTTCATCAATTGCAAACAAATCTTGGCGCCGATTGGTTCACGTGCGTGATGCACGCCCGTAAACAATATCCTGGGCTCGTCTTCTCTTTTGACAGCATTATCCGATATCTTCACGGCCCATATAGGAAGCCCCAGTGCTGTCGTAGTGCCGATTTGGTCTATCTTTACGATGTCGGGGTATTCTTCTTGCAGGCTCTTGATGTCAGACTCGATAGAACTCAAGGGCCGATAGGCTTTCGGAACGTTTGGCTTGGCCGGTCGAAATGGCGCGCTAACTTTGCGCAGAGCGAACGTTGTTTGTCCGTGGAGTTGGGGCCGCGCAAATAGTGCGTACGTCCCCTGCGCTTTCGTTTTCTTTCTTAGCTTGGAGTCGGATCGCGAGGAATCTTTTGGGGTCGGTCTGAGAATGGGGAGACTTTCTTGAGAGCGTGTCCCCTTGTTGCCAAAAATCACCAGCACGATAAAGCCAAAAAATACGGCAGAAATGCTAAGAACAAAACGCTTCAAAGTTAGCAGCTCGTAGTTTCGCATGACTGTGAGGTAAGAAAATTAAACTGTTATAGATTCTAACAACGCAAAAAGTTCAGATTATTTCTTAAATACAATATTCGACGAATCTCACGAACGCAGCAATGTCACAAAGCTCGCAAAAATTGGACAGAATCCTGGGCAAAATTGGCCAAGGGAGCCCAATATATTCCAAGCAAGATAGTGGGGACAACCAGGACGACAAGCAGGGTAACGAAAAAAGGAGATATTGCAACAGGTGTTAGTTTTTCTTCCAGACTTTTATCTAAGAACATAGCCTTGATGATACGGGCATAGTAATACAGGGAAACAACGCTGTTAATGATACCCACAACCGCTAACCAATAATAACTGGTACCCGCCTTGATTACGGCGGCAAAAAGGTAAAACTTCCCGACAAAACCGGCCGTTGGAGGCAAACCAGTAAGCGAAAAGAGAAAAACCCCCATGGCCACAGCGGGAATCGGGGCTCGCCAGGCCAATCCCTTGTAGTCCTCGATACTCTCACTACCGACCAGTTCCTGGTTGATGATGACGACTAAGAAAGCGCCAATATTCATTAAATAGTACACGACCAAATAGAACATGGTCGCATGAATCCCCTGTTCGGAAAGAACCACGGTACCCATCAAAGCATAGCCGGCGTGGGCAATGCTCGAATAGGCCAACAGTCGTTTCACGTTGTTCTGAACGATGGCAACGAGATTCCCCAGTGTCATGGTAGCAGCGGAAATCACGGCCAAAAGCTGCGCCCAGTCAAGACCCGACAGCACAGACCAATCGCCAACGTGGCCGCTGGAAGTCCCGGAGGTCAGAGCCACATTGAAAAAGCGAATCAGGAGCGCAAAGCCAGCCGCTTTGGGTCCCACAGAAAGAAAAGCTGTGATCGGCGTGGGCGCGCCCTCGTAGACATCCGGCGTCCAGAAATGAAACGGAACCGAAGCGATCTTATATCCAAATCCACCCAAAATCAAAAGCACCGAAACGAACAACGTCAACTTGTCCGGGCTGGAAGTGGCCAGAACCGTTTGGATTTCATAAATGTTGAGCGTTCCGGTCAGTCCGTATAGCAGGGAAATGCCGTATAACATCAACCCTGATGAAAAGGCACCGTAAATCGTGTACTTCAGGCCAGCCTCGCTGGACCGCCGCCGCGTCTTCAAATAAGTCGCCAGGATGAACGACGTGATGCTTACCAACTCGATGGATATATAAATCGTGATTAAATTGGTGGCTGAGGCCATCAAAAACATGCCCAGTGTGGTGGCAATCAATAAGGTAAAATATTCCCCAACGGGCCGGCCAGAGAGCTCCAAAGAACCGATAGACAAAAATATCACGATGAAAGTGGATGCCAGAAAAAGCACCTTAAAGAACAAAGCAAATGGATCCACAACCAACATGTCATTGAAAAGCGAATAGCTGCCCAGTTTGTATTGAGCCAACACCGTAACGAACGTCGCCACAATTCCGAGCAAGGCTACCATCGAGGTCCACGGAGACTTCTCTTTCTTGAGAATTATGTCGGCTATGACCAGAATTACGATGACTCCGGTCAGAAGGATCTCGGGGATAAAATAGCTTAGGCTTGCAATGTTATTTTGTAACGCAGAAGAATAATCCATCATGATATGCTTTTATTGTAGACCGAAAAAGGTCGTGGTTCCCGCGGCAGCAACAACGTGCACTAAATTGTTTAGAGAGACCTTGATCAGGTCCAGCAACGGGGCCGGGTAAACCCCCAGGAAAATGACGATAACAGCTAATGGCACCAGGGTGAATAATTCCCTGCCATTTATCTCTGGCAGATCGGCATATTTGGGGTTTAGTTTGCCAAAAAACATCCTTTGCAGAGACCACAAAAAATAGCCGGCTGTGACCACGATCCCCAGGGTTGAAACGATGGTAATCACTTTTAGATTAAACAGCTCAGAACCGAAGGCACCGAGAAATGAAAAGGCCTCACTGATGAAACTGGACAAACCCGGCAGCCCCAGGCCGCCGAAGAATGCCAGACTAAATATGCCAGCATAAATGGGCACCTTCACCGCCAGACCGCCGAAACCATCGATGTCGCGATGATGGGCGCGATCGTAGATTACGCCCACCAGGAGAAAGAGCATGGCGGTCACCGTGCCATGATTGAACATTTGCATCACCGCGCCGTTCATCCCCAGCGGCGTCAGGGCAGACATGCCTAACAAGACGATGCCCATGTGACTGATGCTGGAGTAGGCCACCATCTTCTTCAGGTCCTTTTGCCCCAGGGCACAAAAAGCCCCGTAGAGAATGTTGATCAGACCCAGGATGGCCAGGCCATAGGCACAGTATTGGTATTTCATGGCATCGGGGAGCATGGGGAAGCTAATGCGGAGCATGCCGTAAGTGCCCATCTTCAACAGCACGCCTGCGAGAATCACGCTAATTGCCGTCGGGGCTTCCACGTGAGCATCCGGAAGCCAGGTATGAAAAGGAAACACGGGTACCTTAATGGCAAAACCAACAAACAAGGCCACATAAAGGAGCAAACGAATATTGAAGTTGTGCAACACCCCGGTGTGATTGGCCTGGTTCATCATGTGGAGCATGTTAAAAGTATGTCCACCGGTAGCCGGGTCCTGGACGTTGAAATACAGCACCAACATGACCAGCAACATGAACACACTGCCCAACAGCGTGTACAAGAAAAACTTTATGGCAGCATACGGACCTCCCCTCACCATGCCATCCGGATCCACTCGCGAAGGACTGCCCCAAACCCCGATAAGAAAGTACATGGGCAGCAACATGATCTCCCAGAAAATATAGAACAAGAAGAAATCCAACGCACAAAACACCCCCATCATACCGGTGTCGAGCAGCAAGAACATAGCAAAGTAGCCCTTGACGCCCCGGTCGATGCCCCAGGAGGCAAAAATGCAGATGAAGGAGAGCAGCGCCGTCAACAAAACCATGGGAATGCTGAGTCCGTCGATTCCCATAAAATATTCTATATTAAACGAAGGAATCCATTTGTAGTGCTCAATAAACTGAAAACTGATACTTGTGGTATCAAAGTGCAGGTAAAGCCAGGCAGCGATAACCACCTGGATGCCCGTGAACACGGCCGCGATTGACCTGATCAGATTCTTGTTTGATTTTGGAGCCAACAGAATGAGAAAAATCCCCACAATTGGCATGAAGGTGATCAGCGTTAATGCTTTGTCCATTTAATTGAGTCCCTCTCGTTATAGAAATTTACGATTAAAAAAGCTGGATGATGAACAGCGCCACCACAGCGGCCAAAGCCATCAAAATGTAACTTTGAACTTTTCCCGTTTGTACCTCCCTCAATTGGGTGCCAAAGAAACCGACAACTCTTGCCACGAGATTAACCAAACCATCTACGATTCTCAGATCGAAGCGGCCTTCGGCGAACGAGAACAAGGTTACCACTTTGGCAGCACCGTTGACAACGCCATCGATCACTCTCAAATCGAAAACGGCAGAGGCGCGACTGAGCAGCAAGGTCCCTTTGACGGCGGTAGCACTGTAAAGCTCATCAAAATAATATTTGTTCCAGAGCAACGTGTAAATGCCCTTTAAGCGTGCTCCCCACGCTTCGGCAGAAATTTTGTGCCAATAATAAGTCGCCGTGGCCAGCAAGATTCCAAGACCGGCAAACAAAATGGAGGAAATCATAGCGATATTGTGCGCCAAATGGGTGCCCGCGTGGGCAGCTTCATGAGGCACCAGGCTTGCGGCGGCGGCCGTGGCATAGGTACTTAGTTCAGGTTTGGCCAGAAGGTGCTCGAACCAGCCCCACGAAATGGTGCCGATGGAAAATAATGCCAGCACCGAAAGGGGCACGGTCATCACCCACGGAGACTCGTGGGCATGATCATACTTCTCCTGAACGCGTGGCTTGCCCGCAAATGTCAAGTAAACAAGCCGGAACATGTAGAAGGCGGTAATGCCGGCGGAAACCACCATCACGATGAAGATAATCAAATGCTGCGGATGCTCCAAACCGAACTCCAAAGAGGCGCCGAGAATGGCGTCCTTGCTCCAGAATCCAGCGAACGGCCAAACACCAGAAATCGAAAGCGTGGCGATCAAGAAGGTTGCAAAGGTGATTGGCATTTTCTTGCGTAGCCCACCCATTTCAGGCATCTCCTGGGTGTGCAAAGCATGGATTACGCTGCCGGAACCCAAAAACAACAAGGCTTTGAAAAACGCGTGGGTGGTTAAATGAAAAAGCCCTGCGGTATATCCTCCGGTCCCCAGACCTACCATCATGTAGCCTAATTGGCTGATGGTAGAATAGGCCAAAACCCTCTTGATGTCCGTCTGCACAATGGCAATGGTGGCCGCCATGAAGGCGGTAATGGTGCCGATGTAGGCAATGACCAGCAGAGCGTCTTCCGTGTAAAACACGAAGGTGCGTCCCACCATGTAAACGCCGGCTGCAACCATGGTTGCAGCGTGAATCAGCGCACTGACTGGCGTGGGACCTTCCATAGCGTCGGGCAGCCAGACGTGCAGTGGGAACTGGGCCGACTTGCCAATGGCACCCATGAAAAGTAAAACGCCAGCCAATGTTAGCCATCCCCCCTGCAATTGGCCGTCAGCAACTGCCCGAAATATGTCCTGAAAGTTGAAACTTCCTAAGGTGGAAAAAATAATCAGAATGCCAGCAAACATCCCCACATCGCCGACGCGGTTGGTGAGAAAGGCCTTTTTGCCGGCGTTGGCGGCCGAGTCCTTCTCGAACCAAAATCCGATGAGCAAATACGAACACAGGCCCACAAGTTCCCAGAAAATGTAAATACCAAAGAAGTTGTCGACCAAAATCAAGCCAAGCATGGAAAAGGAAAAGAGGGACAGATAAGCAAAATAGCGACTGTAGCGCGGATCGCCATGCATGTAGCCTATGGAATACAGATGAATCAAGGCACTGATCAGCGTGACAACCATGAGCATGACTGCCGTCAAATTGTCTATGTGGAATCCAAAGGTAACGGCAACGGGGCCAAAGTTGATCCATTCCCATCTCTGGGTTATCTTAAATTCCGGGTCGTAATTGGACAAGACTTGCAGAAATATCGGTAGCGCCAAAACAAAAGCAGCAAACATGGCCAAGGTGGGAAGCCAGGCACCCTGTTTCGGAAGGCGTTTCCCGAAGAATATTTGAATCGTAAATGCGAATAGAGGCAATAATAGAATGAAAATCGCGTTGGTAATCGGATCACTCATCTTCTGTTTCTATCTTTCTGTTTAGGTCTCCTTTGGCGCATCGCGTCTATCGTGCAAGTGTATCCGCTTCGTCTAAATCAATGGAATGGAAACGCTGATAAATGTTTAAAACGATCGCCAGGGCTACTGCGGCCCCGGCCGCGGCGGTTATGATGATAAATATCCCAAAAATTTGGCCGTCCAAATCGGTGTCTGCAAAACGGGCAAAGGCAACAAAGTTAATGTTGGCAGCATTCAGGATCAGCTCAATGCCCATCAACACGGTGATGGCATTTTTCTTGGTGATGACACTCAACAAACCCAGACAGAACAGGATTGCGCTTACAGTCAAATAATGGTCCAAACCGATGTGTGACATCTTCAGACTTTCTCCTTCCTGGCGATAAAGGCGGCCCCGATCAAAGCGCCCAACAACAGCACAGAAGCGATTTCAAAGGGAATCAGGAACTTGGTCATCAACAGATTGCCGATTCTTGCCGTAGTCGGAGCAAACGCCGAGACCTGCACACTGTTCCAGGTCGTTTTATAGACTACGCGCAACAATATCACCAACACGCCGCCTACAACTAAGAGAGCCGGCAACAACTGCAGAGTTCCAGTGCGGAGCTGCGTACTGGCAGCTTTTTGCGAAAGCATCACCCCAAAGATCAACAAAATCAAGATTCCACCAACGTAAATCAAAACCTGAACCACAGCCAAAAAGTCTGCTGCCAGTAGCACGTAAATCCCGGCGACGCCGAAGAAAGTAAACAACAAGCCCACCGCAGAGTAAATGACGCTCTTCGAAAAGGCCATGACCACAGCCGAGAAAATGGTGAGAGCAGCAAATCCATAAAAGACAATGTCGAAAAGACTCATATTCCTTTGCTTGCTTTCATTCAATCAAGTTACTAAAAGCTCTTTGCACGCGTTGCGTGCTTTTACATGCAAGAAACGACCGAAGCGTTCCTTAACAGCATTGTGCAAGTCATCCCGAGTAGGTCACTGCTTCTCAAGTGACCGTATCGAGGGGTGACGGCCGTCGCCCTTCGATGTGTCCCGACCCAAAAGCGGTCGGGACTACTCAGGGCGACTACCTTTTTGCTCAAGCAAAAACAACTGTCATTCAATCCCGGTCGTTGCGTAACTCGAAACGACAAGACCGTCGGGACTTTTCGGACAGCTCCACTCCAGAGGAGTGTTTCTTAGAAGACGATGTAGAATCCGACGCCAATCATGGACACGAAAGCAAACGGGGTCAGAACTTTCCAGCACGTGTACATGAGCTGGTCCACACGCAAGCGCGGCAAGGTCCATCGCAGCCACATCTGAACAAACATTAGTCCAAAAGCCTTTAGGAATATCCAGAAGATTTGAAATACACCGTGATCCAAAAACGGGATCAATGAACCGAATGGACTGGACCAACCCCCTAAGAACAGTGTTGCTCCGACAACCCCGACCAGAAACATGTTGGCATATTCCGCCAAAAAGAACATAGCCCACTTCATGCCGCTGTATTCGGTGTGAAAGCCTGCGACAATTTCTGACTCAGCTTCCGGAATATCGAATGGCGCCCGGTTTACTTCAGCCAAAGAAGCAACAAAATAAATCAAAAATGCGACGAGGTTAAACGGGAAAAATCGCCAAACCAGCCAATTTTGAATTCCCCCGACTTGCGCCTCTACCATCTGCCCCAGGTTCATCGACCCCACCGTCATGATTACCACTAAAACAGCAAGAGACGCCGGCACTTCAAAGCTTACGATTTGCGCCGCAGACCGCATCCCACCCAACAGAGACCACTTGTTGTTGGAAGCCCAGCCAGCCAAAATGATGCCCACCACAACAAATGAGGAAATGGCGATAATGTAAAGCATACCAACATTGAGATCGCTGATGACAAATCTTCTTCCGAAGGGTAAGACGGCAAACGCGGCTAAGGTGGCGACGAATACGATAAAAGGGGCTAATAGATGCAGACGCTTGTCGGCAGCGGTGGGAACGATGTCCTCTTTTAGGAGAAGCTTGACAGCGTCCGCCAGGGTTTGCGCCCAGCCATGCCAACCTCCCACATACATGGGACCAAGACGGTCCTGCATGTGGGCGGAGATTTTTCTTTCCAAATAGACCCCGACCAGCGCCAGCACGGCTGCCAATGATGTCAAAACAACGGCACCAAGGATCATGAAAATTATTGCAACGACAGCTTCGGGTAATTCTCCTATGAAGGTTTGACTGTGGGCTAAATGCTCAATAAGTTCATGCATCTATGAAAATGTGGTCCTTTCCCAGCGATGTTACCCAGCGAATTCTTCAACCAGTTGCTTTTTTTCTTCAACAGGTGCCACATCCGGAGCCGGCACGGTTGGAGGTTTGTCCCATTCCAGGTCGCCTTTGGCCCAGACATAAGCTAATCCAACCAACAGAATAAACACAAATACCATCATTTCTACAAAAGCAAACAGACCGAGGTCCTTGAACACAACAGCCCACGGAAACAAGAATACGATTTCAACATCGAAAATCAAAAAGACAAGCGCTACCACATAAAATCGAATGTTGAACTGAATCCACGAATCTCCAATGGGGGTTTCACCACATTCGTAGGTGCTCAGTTTTCCAGGATGCGGACTTCGTGCCTGAATGATCCGCGACAATATCAAGTTTACCCCAACAAACAGGGCGCCAAAAATCAAGAAAACTAAGATATTGGCGAAATTAAAAAGCATTGATAATCCTTTCCGGCATGAGGGCAAAAAAAATTAGCCATGGCTAATTTACAAGGCTGTATTATAAGAAATTTTTGACACTTAGTCAAGTGAAAATTTGGATGGCACTACAAATTGGAAGGAGCTTGGCGTGAGAACCGTAAAACTTCTGCAACATTGCTTCAGCGGCACCGGACCGCGTCGATAATAAGCATACCAACTACTTGTCCTGAAGAAGCACCTTAACCTTCATTACCTTAGGCCTCGGCAGCTCGCAAAATTGACATCTCGCATGACCCCGTTGAGCTCCGGGGCCCCTTTTTTCTGTGAAAACTAACTATTTGTAGCCATTCAATTTGAATCGGAAGCCACCGGTTATGCCATAAAACTGTCTCGACTGGCCGTTGAAATAGTTGTGCAACCGGCCTTTCAAGGTGAAGCCGGCAAACTCACTGGTCGGCATGAAGAATCCGGTGCCGCCAAAAATTCCAAAATTGGTTGAGGAGAATGTGGTTTCCAGATCATTCGCTGTTACCGTCTTGATCTGCGGTCGATAAAGGCCGCCACCTGTTTCGAAAAAGATGTGGTTGCCAAAGAATGCTTGAAAAACCACCAGACCTTGCAGAATCGAGGCGGAAACATCGTTTACGCCGTTGACAGCGCCCCCACCGAGAGCCGTATTGCTCAAGAAAGAATTGCTGATTTCGATGCCGACATTGATACCATGGCCGGCAGCAACCATGTAGCTGGCCCCAAAACGGAAACTGGATGAAAATGCCTGAGCAAGGCTGCCGGTTGGTACAATCGTGCCCACGTCTACGCCCAACCAGGGCCGGCGCAGGCTCGTCCTGGCAGAATAAATAGAAATTGGCTCATGGAGTGGGATTTCTGAGCCGTCAGGGGCAGTGCTTTCCCAGCTAACGAATTGCGCACCGCTGGACTTACGCTGCCTGGGCTGGCGCGTCCCAACTTCAGGACTTGCGCCCACGCTGCCGGAACGGCGCACCACTCTTTTTGTACTGGCCGCAGTAAACAGGCGATCGCCCTTCTGAAGGATTGTGTTGCTGCCATTGGTTAGCCGCTTCACGGCCGCCCGGTTTGCAGTGGAACGAATGACTTTCACTTTGCCGACTTCAACCAACCCGGCGGCTGTCTCTCGCTTGACATAAAGTATTTGACCGACAGCGAAACCTTTGTTGAGGCCTTTGTTGATGATGCCGTATTGTCCGCTCACCTTGATCACGCGGGCTTCATCGCTGTACAGCTTTGGGCAAAACAAGTTGGCAAAAAACAAGAGAAGGAATAGCTTCTTCATCACACCCTCCAAACGCTCAAATTGTGAATAAACTATCCCTCGTAGAGACGAATCCAACAGGGTGTTGAATTCAAGAAATGAACAGTGGAAATATAAACATTACCACTTGCAATGGCAAGTAAAATAATTGTAACGTCGAGTAGTAAATTTTACGTGTCACACAAAAAGGACACGAGCTTGACTCGTGTCCTTTCATTAGTCGAACCTCCAAAGAGCAAAAAGACAACTCTGGGTCGTGACTAAAAGCGCTGTGCACGTTTTGCCTGCTTTTACATGAAAGAAATGCCCTCGCAAACGAGACGTTTGCTTTACGAACGGCAGGCGTTTCTTAGAAGTAGCGAGCAGGCCCGCCACCGCCACTCCAGGCAACAGCGCCAGCTACGGAGCCAATGACCACCATGACGATGAGGCCAATGATTAACGTAACCACGGTGTACACCACGGATTTTTCCTGAGGCGCTTCCATAAGAACTGGAATCCCAAGATAAAGAATATAGATTCCATAGAGAGAACCCAGGAAAGCTAAGATGGACAAACTTGGGATAATGTTAAACGCACCGGCTACAAATACGGGTGTGAAAGAATAGACTGTCAGTTTGAAAGCGTTGCGGTCGTTTTTGACCGCGTTAAAGCTGGGAGCCAGAGCATTGATTATTTTTCCGACAATGAGGACAGCGATTAAACTGAGAACATAAGTCAAGATAGAGTAAACCAGCGTGCGTCCGATGTTTTGCCTACCGATAAATGGCAACCCCACCAGGGCATACCCGATAAACTGGCCCACGGCGGGGACTGCTGCCACAATAGCGACATACTCTTTCATGGTTCCTGCAATACTCAAGTCTTCTGTCTTAACCTCGGTTAACGCCTCTTTTGGTGACAGAAGAATTGACTTGACCCTCGCAATCACTTTTTCCATTTCCCACTCCTTTCCAAATGGTTTTTTAATGGGTACCTCTGTTACAATGGTTTTGTTACTGTTCTACAAAACTCCAGAAAATCTTTTTCCATACCGTGATTCAGCTTCCAAATTCAGGTTCAAATCTGTTAGCCATCCATCCAGACGTTTTCTCGACCTAATATGTTTCGTAGCTGGTGAATGACTTCGGGATTGGGTTTTACACTCAACTTATTGGCTCTGATGATTCTTTCATTTTCGTGGGGTACTTTCAAATTGATGAAGATATGACAATCGCCTGGATTTTGTTTCAAAATATCGGTGACCTGGTTGAGCGTGGGGTCGTCCAGACCTAAAGTGTCCAGAGTTAGATACAGTTTCTTGGCGTAGCGGCTCCACACTTCGTCGAGCGCCACGATCTCGTCACACAGAATTTTCGTTTCCTCATCTTCCCGGCAGGAGGTCCGACCCGAAACGACAATCATGGCATCCGGATGAATGAGTTCCTGGAAATTGGCAAAAGATTTTGAAAAAACGATCACCTCTGCCGTGCCGGTGAAGTCTTCCAAAGTCAAGAAGGCCATATTTTTTTTGTTGCGATCGACGATGGTTTTGCATTCAGTCACAATGCCACAGACTTTGACGGCACGGCCATCGCCCAACGTACTCAACGATTCCAAAGAAGTAGTGGCGAAGGTTCTGACCTCCTGATCATATTTCTGCAACGGGTGGCCGGACACGTAAAAGCCAAGCAGCTCTTTTTCGCGGGCAAGAATCTCGGTGTTGTTCCACTGGGAAACCATCGGCAGCGGTGGATACTGCACCCCACTGGTGTCGTCAAATTCATCGAATATACTCGTTTGTTTCTTAAATTTGTTGGCGTGGCTGGTCTGAGCGAAACTGAGGGCCATCTCAACCGCGGCGAGCAGTTGGGCACGATGGCCTTCCAGGGAATCCATCGCACCCGCCTGAATGAGACTCTCCAGGACTTTCTTGTTCACCAGGCGTTGGTCCACCCGTTCACAAAACCCAAAAATGTTGCGAAAAGGACCTTCGGCGATTCTTGCCGCAATGATAGACTCCACAGCACCTTTGCCCACATTTTTCACTGCTCCCAGACCGAATCGAATGCCTTCATCGGTGACCACAAAATCGGTGAAGCTCTCATTAACATCCGGGGACAGGACACGGATTCCCATGCGCCGGCACTCATCTAACAAAATCACCACCCGGTTGGTGCTGCCCATTTCACTGGACAAAGAGGCCGCCATGAACTCCGCTGGAAAGTGCCGTTTTAAGTAAGCGGTTTGGAAGGCGATCAAAGCGTAACACGTAGAATGGGGCTTGACGAAACCGTAACCGGCAAATTTATCCATCATGCTGAATATTTCGCTGGCAATTTTCTCTGGGATTCCGTTTTGCTGACACCCCTCGAGAAACAATGCACGCTGCTCGGCCATCAGCGCCTGATTTTTTTTGCCCATCGCGCGGCGCAACAAATCGGCTTTGCCCATGCTGAAGCCCGCAAGCACGCTGGCGATGCGCATAACCTGTTCCTGGTAGACGATGATTCCGTAAGTTTCTTTGAGGATGGGTTCCAGCGCAGGATGCAAGTACTCGATTTTTTTCTGACCGTGTTTCCTTTGAATAAAATCGTCTATCCAGGCCATGGGGCCCGGGCGATACAGGGCATTCATGGCAATCAGGTCTTCAAATGCCTGTGGTTTCAGCTTGCGGAGATACTCTCGCATCCCCGCACTTTCAAACTGGAAAATACCAACCGTCTCGCCATTCGCAAAAACTTCAAACGTCTCCGGATCATCCAGAGGTATTTGGTTGATGTCGACTTTTATGCCGCGCTTTTCCACCGCCTTCACGCATTTGTCGATGACCGTAAGCGTGCGCAAACCCAGGAAATCCATTTTGAGAACCCCAATCCCCTCCAGACATTTCATATCGTACTGCGTGGTAACATCCCCCTGGGACGATTTGTACAAAGGCGTGTAGTTCGTCAATTCGTCAGGCGTGATGACAACGCCTGCGGCGTGAGTGGAAGCATGGCGGGCCAGGCCTTCCAGCACCCTTGAGTATTCGATGAGTTGCCGGTAAGCCGGGTCCTGGCCGGAAAGTTTGTTCAAATCTGGTACCTGCTCCATGGCACGCGACAGGGTCATGTTCGGAGTTGGGGGAATCATCTTGGCGATCCGGTCCACATCACCGTAGCGAATCTTCAGCACGCGGCCCACATCCCGAATCACGGCGCGCGCTGCCATGGTACCGTAGGTGATGATCTGGGTGACATTCTTTTCGCCATACTTTTGCTTGACGTACTCAATGATTTCCTCGCGCCGTTCAAAACAAAAATCGATGTCGATGTCCGGCATGGTTACCCGTTCGGGGTTCAAAAACCGCTCAAAGATCAGATTGTACTTCAGCGGATTGATGCTGGTGATCCCCAGGCAATACGAAACCAGGCTGCCCGCCGCGGAGCCTCGACCCGGGCCCACGGGAATCCCCTTGCGCCTGGCGTACTGAATGAAATCCATGACGATGAGGAAATAGCCGGCATAACCCATTTTATTTATGATAGCTAACTCATGTTGCAACCGTTCCTCCACCTCGGGGGAAATCACCTCAAACAGCGACCTGGCACCCTGATAGGTTAACTTTTCCAGAAACTCCTCAAGCGTTTCGGCGTCAGTGTCGGCTGGGATCTCAAACCTGGGCAAGTGAGTCCGTTCAAAATCCAATTCCAGATTGCATTTGTCGGCTATTTCGGCGGTGGTGCTGAGAGCCTCCGCATGCTCGACAAAGGCTTGTCGCATTTCTTCCTCCGACTTGAAATAGATTTGATCGGTGGAATAGCGCAAGCGATTGGGATCATCGCGATCCTTGCCGGTTTGGATGCAGATCAACACATCGTGCGGCAAGCAATGATCTTGTTTCAAATAATGAATATCATTGGTGGCCACGATGGGAATGTTCAACTCTTGTCCCAGCTCTTTTACCCCAGCTCTTGCGCGATCTTCATCGCGAATGCCATGATTTTGAATCTCTAAATAGAAATCGTCCCCGAATATTTCACGATATTCTAAGGCAGATTCCTTGGCCTCCTGAAAACCCTTCTTCAGCAATTGGCTGGCCACTTCGCCTTTGAGGCAGGCAGAGAGCGCAATCAAGCCTTCGTGGTACTTGGCCAGCACTTCTTTGTCCACTCGTGGCCGGTAATAAAACCCCTCCAGGTAGCCAATAGAAACCAGGCGCATCAAATTTCGGTAGCCTTCCAAATTCTTCGCCAGCAGCACCAGATGATAAGACGTGTCTGAAATCCCCCTGGAAGACTTACGCTCTTTCCGGCTGCCGGGCGCCACATAGGCCTCCACTCCGATGATGGGCTTGATCCCGGCTTTTTTCGCCTTCTTGAAGAATTCAATGGCGCCAAACATGTTGCCGTGATCGGTGAGCGCCAGTGCGGGCATGCCGTTTTCCACGGCCGCCGCAACCAGATCGTCAACCTTACAGGCCCCATCCAGCAAACTGTAATGAGAGTGATTGTGCAAATGGATGAATTGGGACATGAAAGATTTGGTCTAAATGGTTTTAGATGCTAATCTCGATTATGCACGTCCCAAATGCCGTCGAGATTGGAAAATTCTACTTGAACGCCATAATCGTAATAAGGCAATTACGAAACTGTAAAACTACCGCTAAATGTTGAGGTCGGTCAAACGACTTTCGGCCCGGTTTACATATTCACTTTTGTTAAAGAAGTCCAAAAGATTGGTCAGCTCAAACTGAGCCAATTGCGATTCTCCTATTTTAAGGTAAGCCATGCCGATCATAAATTGGGCATCGTCTTCCTTATTGTTCTTGTCAAAAGCAAACACTTTTTCAAATTCGGTGATGGCCAATTGGTATTTGCCCATAGAATAATAGCACTGACCAATCCAGTATTGGCAATTGTCCGAAAGGTCATCGTTGGTGCTTTCCTGCAGAAGGGTATGAAATTTTTCAATCGCCTGAGAAAAGTTCTTGCTGTATACATCGTCCAAGGCATCTTGATAGGACAAAGCATAAGGAGAGTCCCCGTATTCATAAGCAGGGAGCCCCACACCGTCGCCTGTGCTGGCGAGCAAAGAACTTGACCGCAAGGTGTTGTCGGGTTTAGTGGTTAAATCGTTTAACGCCACAAATTCGTGGTCCACTTCTTCCATTTCTAATCTAAGACTGTCGATAATCACGTCTTTGTGCGAAGACAATGTCTGGAGTTCCGCAATTTCCGATTCCAGATCCATGAACAGTGAGTCGGTCAAGAAATCTTTTTCACTTGCAATGTTTTCACCGCCAGCCGGCTCAATTCCCAGGGCTTGCAAAATCTCATTTCGCTGATCAGACTCGAGTTCCGTTGAACTCTCATCCAAGGATGCCAATTGTCGCATAAGGTCCGATTTGTACTCACTGTCGTAATCACTATCCGGCGCTGTGTAGTCTTCCCCTGTTTCCAGTTCAGGCATGTGTCCACTGCAGACCATGAATAACCCCCAAATCACTAAAACGAATGTTAATAGTGACGTGCCTATGATTTTTCTTAGATCTGACATGGTGCTTACTCCTTAAGTTGTACTGCATAAACCGAAGATCACTAACCTCTGCATTTCATCACAATTATGCCAAAATATATACCAGCAATGTTATTTTTTGCGGCCTGAAAAAATCTTAAATTTCTTAAACTTATTGTGACTTCAAAATAGCGTGTCCTCCAGCAATTCCTTTGCGCTCTGGAGATGCGTATCTGATATGGTTTCTCCGGCCATCAGTCTGGCGATGGCCTCGGTTCGTTCTTCTGGATCTAACTGCCGGATTCTCGACTCGGTCCTGCCCCTGTTCTGACTCTTCTCAACAAGGTAATGATTGTCCCCCATGCTGGCAATCTGAGGCAAATGGGTAATACAAATGACCTGATGGAATTTCGAGAGCTCTTTGAGTTTTCTTCCCACGGCCTGGGCGATTCTCCCCGAAACGCCTATGTCGATTTCATCAAACACCAAGACCGGGATTTGGTCCTGTTCGGCGGCAACCGATTTGAGCGCGAGCATGATCCGGGAAATCTCACCACCAGATACGACCTTTGCTAAAGGCTTTAACGGCTCACCAACATTGGTTGAAATAAAAAATTCAGCAAAATCCATGCCACGCGCAGTGGCGCGGTAACACGTTCCGTCCACATCCGCCAGACCATTGGAGTCTGTGATGTGCCTGAACTCTACTTTAAAGCTTGATCCTGAAATCCCCAACATGGATAGGATTTCAGGAACCAAAGCCTCGATCTGTTTTGCAACTTTTCTACGTTTTGCGCTTAATTCCAGACACCCTTGGGAAAACCGTGTTCTTGCCAAAGAGATTTGGTCTTGTATCGCCTCCATTCGATCACTCAGGCTTTCAAAGTTCGCTAATTCATTTTGGATTTTGTTGCGATAGTGCGATACTTCTTCAAGCGTCCCCCCATATTTCTTTTTAAGGTTGGCAAAACTGGAAAGCCTGCTCTGAATCTCCTCCAAGCGATTGGAATTAAACTCGATATTTGAGTTGTAATTTTGAATGAACTTGGCCAGTTCTTCAACGGCAATCCTTGCGGAATCGCAATCTTTTTCCAATAGCTTGAAACGATCGTCGATGGTGCCCAACTCATCCAGGCCACCCTTGACGCGATTGAGCTGGTCAAAAATAGAAGCGGCATCTTCATATAAAACATGGTAGATGTCACTGGTGAGATTAAATAGCTTTTCGCTGTTTTTGAGGATCGTTTCTTCTCGGACTAATTCTTCTTCCTCCTCTGGCCTGGGGTTTATTTTGTTGATTTCGTTAATCTGAAATGTATAGAATTCCTTCTTTTCGCGCAAGGAGTTTTCTTGACTTTTGAGCTGTTCCTGCTCTTCCGTTAGCCGCACCAGTTTTTGGTGGGCATCCGACAGATCCTGCAATTCAGGCCCTAACTTGCCATATTCATCCAGAAAATTGAGATGACTCTCCAATCGCAGCAGCGACTGATGGTCGTGCTGGCCGTGCATATCAACCAACAGGTCGCTTACCTGTTGCAGGAGCGCCAAAGGAACTGGTGAATCATTAATGAATGCCCGACTTCGGCTGTTGTCATAAATCTCTCTGCGCAAGATCATCTGGTCATCTGTCTCATACAGCTCGTTCTGTTCCAACAATGAACGCAGCGTCGTGTTGTCCCCGAGGGAAAACCTACCCTCAATCATGGCCTTGGAAGTACCTGAACGAATCGCTGTGGTGTCTACGCGGTCCCCGAGGATGGTGCCTAATGCATTCAAAATAATAGATTTTCCTGCACCCGTTTCTCCCGTGATTATGTTGAGTCCTGCCCCAAACTCCACTTCAAAGTCAACCAACAGGGCGTAGTTTTTTATGCTCAGGGACTTTAGCATTGCATTGAAAAGCTCTCACTTCTGTGGTCGCTGTTGCACATATTGGATCAGTTTTTGCCCAATGAAAGTGTTGTCCATGATCCCGCCAAACACATCGGAACCCGGGCCTGTTGCGAACACGGGAACCATAACGGCGGTATGACTACCGGTGGCAAATCCGATCTTTACTTTATTGTTAGCTAACGAACCGCCAATGATGGCGCAACCTCCAGTTTCGTGGTCGGCAGTCACCAGGATTAGCGTCTGCGCATGTTTCTGCGCAAATTCCAACCCAACCGCAATGGCCTGGTTAAACTCGAGGGTTTCATCGATCATGCCGGGAGCATCGTTGCTGTGGGCTTTCCAGTCAATTTGACTGCCTTCAACCATTAAGAAAAAGCCTGCCTTGTTGTTCTGCAAAATGGCCAGACCTTTCCGGGTCATCTCAGGCAGGGTGGGTTTTCTTTCCGGAATGTCCGGCATGCCTGCGTCGCTAAACAAACCTAACAAGCGCCCGGTCTTCTTCGGATCCACTTGCTGCAATTCGTCTTCAGAGGAAACGAATTTGTAACCCTTGTATTTAAACTTCTCAATCAGATTCAAATCATCTTCTCTGGCACTCGTCGAATCCGACTTCGGCAAAAAGAACTGTTCGCCACCGCCCAGCAACACCTCGATGTCCTTGGCAGCCAATTGTCGTGCTATTTCGTTTTCATAGCTGCGCCATAGCACATGTGCCGCAAAGCAGGCTGGAGTGGCGTGGGTTATGGAACTGGTAACGATGAGACCGGTAGACAAGCCGTTCTCCTCTGCCCACTCCAACACGGTTTTCAAGGTATCTAATTTTGCGTGGTCGCCATCGGTTGCTGCATACCGGACAGAGATTTGGGCATTGGTGGTTTTGTAACCGGTAGCCAAAGCCGTGGCAGCGGCCGCCGAATCCGTGATCAGGGCATCATTGGCAGCAAACGTCGTCACCAGACCGACATGAGGAAATCTCTCCACGATCAGGCTGCCCTTGACGATTTTTGCCGCGGTGATGGTACTCAATCCCATGCCGTCGCCGATGAACAAAATGATGTTTTTCGGAGGAGATTCCCCACGAACACCGGACAAATTGCACACGAGAAGAAGCAGAACCATCCCCAGGGGAAACATTCTTAACCAAAATTTGTTTTTCATTTCTGCTCGCTTTTCTGATGATTCGTACGCTTCGCTATCTTCTGATCACAGCCACTTTGCCAGTAGACGAAATACCGCTCTGGGTGAAAGCCAAAAACACATAGATTCCGCTGGCCACAAGGTCGCCGTCGTCGTCTCTACCGTCCCAAACAACCTGAGCGCCCAGGATTTCTCCTTCTCTGAATTTTCTAACCAGCGCGCCGGACACGTCGTAGACGCGGACGCTGGCATTGGCGGTCAAGTTGGTGATGGTGAAAACGTTGCCTCTCGACGCGTCGATGATAAAAGGATTCGGAAACCCTGAAAGCAGGCTGAGATTTTCCTTTGGTTCCGTAAACACGGTTTGCAGCCGAGAAAGGCCGTTGGTGGTGCCCACCCAGACTTCGCCAGTCTCCCTGTTAAAAGCAAGCGACAAAACGTTGTTGCTAACCAGAGGACTCTCACCCGCAGTAAAGTTCGAGACCGATGGCCCATTATTATTGACGATGCTCAGTCCTGCCACGGTTCCGACCCATTTGTTGTTACTCGCATCGATGCCGATGGTATTGATGTTGTCGTTAATCAAACCAAAACGGCGACCTACATTACCGCTGAACCAAAAATTAAGCCCCTCGTCCGTTCCGATCCACATGACGCCGTCCCCGTCCACCGCCAACGCGTTGATTCGATCCGAAGCCAAGCCGTCCTCAGTATTCAGTCCCTGGGAAAAGTTGTCATCGCTTTTGTCGAATATTGTGTTGTCGTAATCCAAAACCCTGACGCCCCGGTTCTCCGTGCCTATCCACACCCGTTCGAATTGATCAATTTCCAGCGACTTAACAAATATGGTACCAAGGCCTTCATTGGAAGAAAAATGTCCCCAGCGTCCGTCGGCGGTATTGACGGCCAACACCTGGGTGTTATTGGCGAATTTATTGAGAGCCCAAATGTTGTTGAAATTATCTCTCTTAAGAACGTTAATGACCACGAAAGGCGGCGTATCGGAACCAGCCAAAATGCCACCGGTGGTGTCGATTTTGGTGAATTTGAAACCATCGTTGCTATCTTCGATGATGGTTATGCCGCCACCCCAACTGCCAAACCAGATTCGGCCTTCGGAATCCACCAGAACTGTGCGGTAGTCATTGCTCGGAAGACCGGTCTCTCTGCTAAAATTGGTCCAAACTTGGCCGTCGAACATGTGGATTCCCCGCCTTTGGGAAGCACACCAAAGCCTTCCCTGGGAATCCAGGGCCAGGCTTTTGAAATTGTTGCTGCCAGGGCTGTTGGTCTGAAACAGAACCCACGGATTGTTCTCGAAGTCGCTGGACACAAACTCGTATCTTGCCAATCCCACATCTTCCCGTCCGATCCAAACGCGCCCTCGCTCGTCTGCTTTTAAGGCGGTTGCATCGTTCACAGCGGCCCCCAGTCGGCGCCACTGGTCCGAGTCATCCAACCAGTAGACCCCGGAAGGCCGCAAAATGACGACGGATTCGTGCGGGACCACATCGTTCGGGGGCAACCGGTCCATGGCGATGACATCGGTGGGATTCAACCCCGCGTCCAACAATTGCCACTGGCCGCCGACCAAACGGGCCACACCAGAAGTGGTGGCAGCGTAAGGAATTGAATCCAGCACAACGACTTTGCGCACAAGATTGCTCGGCAGGCCACTCTCCTGTGTAAACTGCTTCCAACTGGAGGGCGCCTGGAGATTGGGCAGCGTGAGCGATGACTGGGCAATGCCCTTATCGGTAGACACCCAAATGTCGGTGCCGGAGAGAAATATGGAATTGGCCCTGATCTTTTGCACCACGTCTCCGGAGGAGAGACCAAAGTTCTTATAGGTCTCCTTAACTTCCTTTTTGTCGATGGTAAAAAGACTCACACCGATGTCCAGGCCCACATAAAGCGAATCTCCAAAGGACACCATGTCGGTGATGATCTGGTCTTTGTAGTCTTCAAACACTTCAAAGGTTTTGGTAGCTGGGTCCAGGCGATTCAATACTCCGTTGAACAAAGCAAACCAAATTGTACCCTTTTGGTCTTTCGCCACGGAGATAACCTCGTTAGAACTCAGACTCTCGGTGTTGGTGATCTTGTTGAAGGATTCGTCCATCTGGTCAAACTCCAACACGCCCCCGTTAGACCCGCTCCAAACCGTGTTGCCCACAATTTCAATGTCCTTGATCGCCCCGACGCTGGTAAAACTCTTCCAATCGGTGATCTGAGCCAGTAGTCTGCCAGCAAATACGAAAAAAAGCGCCAAGGAAATAAGCAAAAGCTTTACTGGAAACAACCTCAAAAATACACCAAAGATTTGCTTGAATAATTGTGCGGAAATCATCTCAACAGAACTAAAAGCGCAATCGATTTTACTTGTTCGACAATTGCTTGAACAGGTCAGCCATTTCGATGCTGGACAATGCTGCATCCCACCCCTTATTTCCAGCTTTAGTTCCAGCCCTTTCAATGGCTTGCTCGATGCTTTCCGCCGTGATAATACCGTAAGAAATTGGAATGCCACTGGCCACCGCCACCTGGGCGATGCCTTTGGTAGCCTCAGAAGCAATGTAATCAAAATGCGGCGTTTCGCCACGAATGAGCACGCCCAAACAAATCAGAGCATCGAATCGCCCGGTCTGCACCATCTGGTTTGCTGCCATCGGGATTTCAAAGGAACCTGGCACCCAAACCACTTCGATGCCCTCTTCGGTGGCCCCGTGACGCCGCAGGCAATCCATGGCCCCTTCGAGTAGTTTCCCGGAAATAAAGTGATTGAATCGGCTAATGACTACGCCGAATCGACCTCCTTGAGCTGATAGCTGCCCTTCAAGAGTTTTTGCCATTATTCTTGCTCTTCTGCAATTGCTTCTAATAATTGATGTCCGCTTTGCGCAAAGGAAGCTTCATCGCCGCTTAAGGCGAGCAAATGTCCCAGCTTATTGCGCTTGGTACTGAGGTATTTCGCATTTACTTTGTTGGGAGGAATTTCAATGGGAACCCGTTCTACGACCTGAAGTCCATATCCGGAAATACCCACGATTTTCTTGGGGTTGTTGGTCAATAGTCGAATCTTACGAATGCCAAGGTCACAAAGGATTTGGGCGCCCACGCCGTAATGGCGCAAATCGGGCTTGAACCCTAATGCTTCGTTGGCTTCAACCGTGTCCTTGCCCTGGTCCTGCAATTTGTAGGCCTTGATCTTGTTGGCCAGACCAATGCCCCGGCCTTCCTGCCGCATGTACAAAACCACGCCCTGCCCAGCTTTTTCTATGATTCTAAGAGCCTGGTGCAACTGCTCCCCACAGTCGCAGCGCAACGAACCAAAGATGTCGCCGGTTAAGCACTGAGAGTGCACTCTCACCAGAGTGGGTTCACCTGTGCTCACATCGCCTTTGACCAGGGCCACGTGATGTTGAGAATTGATGTCGCTTTCATACAAATGCAGAACAAAATTGCCGCTTTCCGTGGGCAGTGGCGTGGTGACAATACGACGCACCAGCTTTTCGGTTCTACGGCGATATTCGATCAGGTCCCGAATGGTGATGATTTTTAAACCAAACCGTCTGGCGATTTCCAGCAGCTTGGGAACTCTCGCCATGCTGCCATCATCATCCATGATTTCGCAGAGAACTCCGGCTGGATATAGACCGGCCATCCTGGCCAAATCAACCACGGCCTCGGTGTGGCCTGACCGCACCAACACGCCGCCTTCGCGGGCGCGTAGGGGGAAAATGTGTCCTGGTCGAGCTAAGTCCTGCGGCTTCGTGTTGGCAGAAATAAGCGCCTTAACCGTCTCAGCGCGATCGAAAGCAGAGATCCCTGTGGTGGTGTTTTCCTTCGCATCGACCGAAACCGTGAAGTAAGTTCGGAGCTTCTCGGTGTTTTCATTGACCATAGACTGGAGGTCTAATTCGTCCAACCTCTCTCCGGACATGGGCACACAAATCAAACCACGAGCGTGTTTGGACAAGAAGTTGATTTTTTCAGGGGTCACCCTTTCCGCAGCCATGATGAAATCGCCTTCGTTCTCCCGATCCTCATCATCCACGACGATTAGGATCTTGCCTTGCTTGAAATCTTCGATTGCCTCTTCGATTTTGTTAAACATCATTCAAATCCAATCTCTTGCAGCCACTGTTGCGACAATTTGTTTGAATTAGAGTTCGGCAGAAGGCTTTCAATGTATTTGCCGATGAGATCGACTTCAATATTGACTTTGTTGCCAACCTTCAGGCTGCCCAAAGTTGTCTTCACCAAAGTATGCGGGATTAACGCAATCGTGGCAACATTTCCCGAGAGTCGCGCCACGGTTAGACTCACGCCGTCGACGGCGATAGAGCCTTCTGAGATTACGTAGCGTGTCAAGCGCGCTGGAAATTCGAGGGCCACGAGCTTGCCCCCTGCTTGCGACTGAACGTTAACGATCTGCCCGATGTCATCTACGTGTCCCTGAACAAAATGCCCGCCCATTCTGTCTGAGGGGCGCAGCGACCTTTCCAGATTGACTTTACTGCCCACAACAATCGAACCAAGGGTGGTCTTTCTCAAGGTTTCCGCCACGGCCTGGACGTCGAAATCTGCGTCAGAAGTCTTCACGATGGTTAAGCAAACGCCGTTGACGGCAATGCTGTCGTCCACGGCCAAATCGTCCAGCACTCTGGCAGCCGCAATGGTCAATTCCAGAGCCCCATGACTTTTTTGTGCTCTTTTGACGCTGCCGGTTTCTTCGATCAAGCCGGTAAACATTTCTCTAATGGGTCCTCTTGTGTAAATAACCTAAAAGCAAAAGGTCGCCGCCGAGTTGCTTTGTTTGCAAATCAAAGAGTTGTAAACCGTCCTGCAAGTGATTTATGCCAAGCTCTTGAATAGCGCTGATTCCGCTACCCAGGATTTTGGGGGCGATGAATACCGCAATTTTGTCCACCAGATTTGCTTGCAAGGCCGCTGTGTAAATGTGACTGCCGCCTTCAATGAGAACCGAGGTAACGCCTCGCTCCCCCATCTTGTTCCACAATGCGGGTAGATCGATTCGGCCCTCCGAATCCGCTTCTGTGACCCAGACCTGTGCGCCCCGTTTGACAAGGCTTTCGATTTTCTCTGCCGAAGCCTTTTCCGTGGTAACGATCACGGTTTCCCCGGCCAACTCCTTTGACAAAATCCGGGCGCTTAAAGGGATGCGCAACAAAC